>NZ_JAMPNZ010000019.1:0-20489 GCF_028479625.1 Providencia sp. PROV197 | reverse complement strand
TTACTCGAAATATGACGAGGAAGAGCCGACGATGACCGACAACATACTCAACGATGCCGATACAATTCCTTCAATCGGAGTGCTTACCTCTTCTTCACCATCCCAAGTGCCTAAAATTGGTAAAATAGGCAAGTAGTGTTCCGCCGATGGGTTTGATAATTTGCCATCTTCCCTTTCTAACCCTTTAGTTAGTGGATGTGGGATCGCTTTACTTTGCAAGTTATCGTAGACAAACTGTTCAAAAGACAAAGCCCATGGATAAGGCTCTGCTTGGTCATTTTGCCAGTTCATAGCACGAAGATTGTGCACCACATTGCCACTGCCCATAATCAATACACCTTGCTCTCTGAGTATCGCTAACTTCTTGCCTAATTCATGGTGCCAAGTTGCAGGTTTTGTGCCATCAATGCTTAGCTGGATCACGGGAATATCTGCCTCTGGGTACATGCGTACTAAAATTTCCCATGTCCCGTGGTCAAGCCCCCACTCTTCCTTATCGAGGAAAATAGGTTCTGGTGCGAGTAAATCTGCAACTTGTTGGGCAAGTTCTGGTGAACCTGGCGCTGGGTATTCAATTTGGTATAACGCCTCTGGAAACCCACCAAAATCATGGATAGTTTTAGGCTTTAACATCGAGGTCACTGCCGTGCCGCGCGTATACCAGTGCGCTGAAATCACCAATATCGCGTTTGGACGAGGTAAGGTTTTGCCGAGCTGCTCCCATGCTTTGGTATAAGGATTATCCTCTATCGCATTCATTGGGCTACCGTGGCCTATGAAAATCGCGGGGATCTTGTTATTCACGACTGAAGTATTTACCGACATGATGATTTCAACTCCAACTCAATTAATTTCTGCTTACAGCATACGCTTTTGTGCAAAAAACACAGTGGCCTAATTATGAGTATGATCATCAAAAAAATTGAAAAGGCCACGAGGTGTGCAACTCAGTGGCCTTCATAAGATTCTATATGCTAAACGTACTATCAATAAATTAGCTAAAATTAGCCCATTTATATTTAAGTTTAAAAAACGAACTCTTCCTCAAAATACGACGAAGACATTCCTCTAAATAGTTCGAGTTGTGGCTAGCCGGCAAACGAAGTCATTCTTAGGAGCATACATTAGTATGTGACTAAGATGACTAAGAGAAGCCAACAACGCCACAGCTCGAAATATGACGAGGATCAGCTCGCTTTCTTTTCATGCTGCAAACGATATTGTACTAAATCCTCGATAGTCACTACCGTCAAGCCATGTTGCTTACCAAAAGCCGCCACTTCTGGCGTACGCGCCATTGAGCCATCATCGTTGGTCAATTCACATAGCACACCCGCTGGCTTGAACCCTGCTAATGAGGCTAAATCGATAGACGCTTCTGTATGGCCACGGCGTGCTAATACACCACCTTCACGACCCCGTAATGGGAAAACGTGGCCTGGGTGGTTCAGGTCTGCTGGCACTGCGTTATCCGCAATCGCTGCACGAATGGTAGTAATACGGTCTGCAGCTGAAACGCCAGTGGTAACACCGTTTGCCGCTTCAATCGTCACAGTAAAGCCCGTTTGATTTTGGCTGGTGTTATTTTCTACCATCATTGGTAGTTCCAGTTTTTTGCGACACTCTTCAGTGATACACAGGCACACAATACCGCTGCTGTAGCGAATGGTGAATGCCATTTGCTCTGCAGTCATGGTTTCTGCTGCAAAAACTAAATCGCCTTCGTTCTCACGATCTTCATCGTCCAGAACAAGAACACCTTGGCCTTGGCGTAAAGCTTCGATAGCTTTTTCAACACGTTCGATTGGATTACCGAATTCGGAAAGTAGCGTATGATCCATGGTAAAAACCTCTTAAATAGTTATTAACTAGTTACCAGAATCAAGGCAGTCTTAGGATTACGAGAAATGATGAATAAATAAATCGCCCATAAGTGGCAATCTACCCATTCAGGTATGCAGAACATGATTGTGCATTACGGCACAAATATGCAGATACAGTTAATTCTCTCCCATCCGGACTATAACCGTCGGCTCCAGATTCACACTGGATCTGCTGACCTTTATCACTAAAATGATAAAGCGCTCGCGGGCTTCATGCGCGTTGCATGTTACCGCCGGTGGGGACTTTCACCCCGCCCTGAGATAAACGCAATTAATATAACGCCAATAATTCAACTACGCAACGGTGTCTTTCAAAACTGGCGAGCCTCTCACACTTTTGGCCAAAAAATATGAATAAAAACCTATAGTTATCAGGGGTAATTAAAATACAGGCATCACCTGTTACCACCAAGGCATAAAAAATCGCAATAAGACGTAAATTGTCCTAAATATCAGTCTAAACATCACACTTAACTAAAATAATTTATTGACTTGTATAATAATAACCAGCAATAAAAATGTCATTAAAGGAATAGTAGGGTGAAAAAGTACCGTTTTATCTTTCCCATCTTTTTAGTCATCGGTCTCTTATTTTTGGTCGGAACTGCTTTTGCGCTTTATTCTGGTATGGATATGGCAAAAAATGGTATTAAAACAACAGGAATAGTCACCGATCTCGACATTAGTGTTTCGGAAGATAAATCAAAAACCTATTTCCCCATTATCGAGTTTACGACCCTAGAAAATCAACAAATTGAGTTTCGCTCATCAATGGGGAGTAGCGGTTATCGAAACAGCATCGGTCAATCCATTGATGTACTTTATAATCCAACAAATCCGCAAGATGCCATCATTGATTCACTCTTTGGTGTATATGGACTGAGTATCATTTTAGGTATTTTTGGCGGTGTATTTACGTTAATTGGTGGCATTCCTGTTATGTTCGGTATCATCAATAAGAAAAAAAGTACCCGTTTATTGCGCGAAGGTACGCCAATTCAAGTAAAAATCACAGGTGTTGAAGAAAATACTATGATCCAAGTGAATAGACGTTCTCCTTATCAAATTATTGCAGATGTCCATGATACAAATACAAATACAATTAAGCGTTATAAAAGTGAGAATATTTATTTTGACCCATCCCCTTATATTGATAGGGAAAATGTGACTATCTATCTCGATAGAAGTAATGCCAATAAATACTATATGGACATCCGTTTTTTACCTGAATTGAAATAACGTTAAACTGACCATCTTGGGTAATTCCGCCTTCAAGGTGGCCATTTCTCCTTCAGTCTCATTCCCCTTGCCTCCTTGTGCTCCAAGTATCATAAGGAAACAGGAAAAGAGTTTATTACCGCGACAAGAGGTATTACACTACCCCCAACTCATTTCTCAAAAAATTTAAGGACCCGCGAATGCTCGATCCGAAAAAACTTGAACAAGTTGCTCGCCAAATTCAAGGTGCTTTACCCCAAGGCGTACGTGATTTAGGTGAAGATTTTGATAAAAAACTGCGCTCACTGTTACAGTCACAACTTGGCAAATTAGACTTAGTCAGTCGCGAAGAGTTTGATATTCAAACTCAAGTGTTGTTACGCACTCGCGAAAAATTAGCCAAAATGGAACAACGCATTAGCGCCCTTGAAGCCAGCCTAAGTACTGAAGAAAAAACAGCTGAGTAAACCGAACAGTGACGCCCTAATTGGCGTCACATTTTTATTTATTAGACACTAACTCGCGTTCTAATAACTGTACGATATACTGGTTTTTAGAGATATTATGCGCGGCTGTCGCAGCATTTAAATAAGCTTCCAAACGGCTAGGGTAACGTAACGTAAATGACTTCACCGTGCCTTCATCTTTAAATGGCGGTATTCCTTCCTCACGACAGCTTTCAATATAATCACTTAATGAGATTTGCCCTTCTTTTTTCAGCCCTTCAATACTATCGGAAACAAAATCGCAATAACCGCCCACATCCAAAAACTGGCCGCGAAAGGCTTTAATGTCCGCTTCATAGGTGACAGAAGCAGGATGCCCATTAATTGTCATGACATTACTGCTTTTAATCATATTCTACCCCTATTATATTTTCTAACCATTCACGTAACCCATTAACAGCGCCCTTATCCATCGTATTACCCGGATGAGGTTGATGTGTCAGAAACAGTGAACCAAATAAAATAAACTTGCGCCGTGATCCATTGCCATTTTTAATTTTACCGCCTAGATGATTGATTAAACTGATCACCTCATCCCATCTAATGGCTGATTTAGGTGGGATAGTCAGTATATCAACCATGGTTTTCCGGTGCTTAGCACTCAATTCCCTGATTTTGATCATCGTCTATTCCATGACGCCCTTAACTAATATCAAATTAAAATAAAAAAACAATGACGTCAACATGTGACGTCATTGTTTTTTAAACGTTGAATAATAAAAAACCCAGCTTTAGCAATATCACCAAAGCTGGGTTATCAATAATTAACGAACTAATCAGTGATTAGCTGGTTTTCATAATATTTTTAATAATGTTCGTCGTTGAAATGCCATCTTCGAAATTAAGCACTTTAACTTCACCACCCGCAGCCCAAACCTCAGCACTACCTGCAATGTCTTCTGGGCGATAATCACCACCTTTAACCAGAATGTCAGGGAGAACTTCAGCAATTAAACGTTGCGGTGTGTCCTCTTCGAAAGCGACAACCCAATCCACCGCACCTAGTGCACCTAAAACCGTCATGCGCTGCTCTAATGGGTTTACAGGGCGTGTTTCACCTTTAAGTCGACGAGTTGATGCATCGCTATTTACCGCAACAATCAGTCTATCACCCAATTTACGTGCATTGGCTAAATAGGAAACATGGCCTGCGTGCAGAATATCAAAACATCCGTTCGTCATCACTACACGCTCCCCACGTTGCCTTGCATTGGCAACCGCTTGTTTGAGTTCGCTTTCAGTCATGACACCAAACCCCGTATCCGCACGGCCACGGATCGCGTTTTCCAATTCGATTGGAGAAACAGTGGATGTTCCTAATTTGCCGACAACAACGCCAGCGGCGGCATTCGCTAATGCGCACGCTTCATGTAGCGGACGACCAGAAGCAATTGATGCCGCTAATACACCAATCACCGTATCACCTGCACCTGTCACATCAAACACTTCTTGTGCCTGTGTCGGTAAATGTAATGGCGCTTCATCACGGCGAATAAGGCTCATGCCTTGCTCTGAGCGCGTAATCAATAATGCTTTTAATTCCAAGGTATTAAGTAACGCCATCCCTTTTTCTTCAACATCTTGATTTGTCTTGCAAGGCCCAACGATGGCCTCAAATTCAGACATGTTTGGCGTCAATAATGTTGCACCACGGTAGCGTTCAAAATTGTTCCCTTTCGGGTCAATCAATACAGGTACCCCCGCTTTATTCGCTAGCGCGATCATTTTTTCAACGTGAGTTAATGCCCCTTTTGCATAGTCAGATAGCACTAATGCACCGATGTGCGGCAACGCTTGCTCGATACGCTCTAAAACGGGTGCCACATCGACATTGTCGAAACCTTCTTCAAAATCAAGACGGATCAGTTGCTGGTTACGAGACAAAACGCGTAATTTTGTAATCGTTGGATGCGTTGGAATAGCAACAAAATCGCAGCGGACTTGTACAGCATTTAAGTTTTCTGTCAATGCTTTCGCCGCATCATCAATCCCTGTTAAGCCGACAAGGCGGGAATTTGCACCTAGCGATGCAATATTCATCGCAACGTTAGCTGCTCCGCCTGGACGCTCTTCAACCATCGTTACTTTAACCACTGGTACAGGGGCTTCAGGAGAAATACGGTTTGCGGGACCATGCCAATAACGGTCTAACATCACGTCGCCAACCACCAGCACACCGGCTTTTTTGTAATCCGGAAGAGTTACTTTCATCCTGCACTCCAGTTTTAAAAAGGAAATTTGATCATAATTAGCGAAATATTAGCATATTGCACTAATTAGCTAAATAAAATACGTTTTAACTCATTCACCAAGCCATTTTTTCCAGCTAGCTAACACTTGCTCACGTTGCGGTGCAAATTGGCGCATATCCACGCGACTTGGTAATGATTGCAAAGCTAAGTGATGAAGTTCATTGCGCATAGCGACGTATGCTTGGGTTAATGCGTTGGCTTCTTCTTCCGACATAAAATCGTACTGTGCCATCAGTTCAAAAATCCGCACGTTGTCTGACCAGCGTGTTAACGCCTTGTTTTGCGAAGCAAAACGTAATACTAAATATTGCGCAATAAACTCAATATCCGTGATCCCGCCAGGGTCAGCCTTTAAATCAAACTCATTAGCTTGGTGGCTACCTAAATGTTGGTGCATTTTCACTCGCATATCCCGCACTTGCTGTTGCAGTATGTGTGCATATCTCGGCAAGCACAAGGTTTCATGGCGAATTCGGGTAAATTGCTGTTGTAATTCAGCGTCGCCAAACACCATCCGAGCACGAATAAGTGCTTGGTGTTCCCACGTCCATGCATCATTTTTTTGGTAATCATCAAAAGATTGAATGGTACTGACCAACATCCCTGACTCCCCCGATGGCCTTAAGCGAGCATCCACTTCATACAAAATCCCTGATGCCGTGCGCGTACTGAATAAGTGAATAATTCGCTGCGCAACACGCAAATAAAACTGCCTTGCATCAATAGCGCGTTCACCATTAGTGACCACATTTAATGGGCAATCAAACAGAAAAACCAAATCTAAATCAGAGCTATAGCCTAGCTCCCAACCACCTAACTTGCCGTAGCCTAATACAGCAAACCCATATTGCTTGCTATCACCCTGCGCTAAATGGGCAGGTTCACCGTAGCGTTTCACCATTTTTTGCCAGGCCTGATGAACAACGGCATCAATAATGGCTTCTGCAAGGTAGGTTAGGTGATCGCTCACTTTCATGACAGGCAGTACACCTGAAATATCTTCTGCCGCAATACGTAAAAGCTGCGCCTGTTTAAATTGACGCAACGCTTCCAATTGTTGCTCTTCATCTTCTTCAGGTACACGCATCAAATATTGGCGTAATTCGTCGCGGTAAGCCGTTAATGGAAGGGGTTGATAAAGGGATTTCGGGTCGAGAAGTTCATCAAGAAGTAATGGGTGACGAGATAGCTGCTCGGCAATCATTGGAGAGGCAGCACACAAACGGATAACGTGGGTCAGTACCTCATCAAATTCAAGCATCAACTCAAGGTAAGTCGTTCTACTCACGATGCTTAGCAATAGCGGTGTAATACGCTCAATAACTTGCCCTGCATCATCTCGCTCACCAATTTTCGCCAATAATTTCGGCATGAGTTCATCAAGCACATCGCGCCCTCTTGGCCCGATGGTTCGCTTGTTCAGGTCATGGCGGAACATTAAAATACCATGAATAATCCGCTGTGCAATGTCTTCATCCTGAGAGGGTAAATAGGCAGCAAGTTCTTCTTTGGACAGGTCGCTTTGCCATAACGTGATGTAAATTTCATCAAAGTTATCTGCATCTTCGTCATCATCATCTTGCCCAATTTGCTCAGCAAATATTTGGTGGACAGCCGCCATTTTTTGGCTTAAAGACGCGTAAAAGTCCGCCCAGCAGGCAAAATTCATCCCCCACGCTAAACGCGTTTGGTTGAGCGCATCATCAGGTAGAGTCTGAGTTTGTTGATCGTCGATACTCTGCAGTAAATTTTCTATTCTACGCAGGAAAATGTAGCTATCTTGTAGGATATCTAGCTGATTATCGGGTAATAAAGCGAGTTCGCGGATCCCCTGAAACGTGCTAAACAGCGATTGTGATTGTAAAACGGGTTCTCGCCCACCACGGATCAGCTGAAAAACTTGGGAGATAAATTCTATTTCACGGATCCCTCCAGCCCCCAGTTTGATGTTATTCACCAAACCACGGCGGCGAACCTCTCGCTCAATCATATTTTTCATATTGCGCAGAGACTGAATCACACTAAAATCAATATAGCGGCGATAGACAAACGGGCGCAGTAATTTGCGTAGGCCTTCAGCGTAATGCAGGCTATCGGGCCCCATAATCCTCGCTTTAACCATCGCATAACGTTCCCAATCGCGCCCTTGCTCTTGGTAATAATCTTCCAACGCGGAAAAACTAAATACTAGCGGACCACTGTCGCCAAAAGGCCGTAAACGCATGTCCACCCGATAAACAAAGCCATGGACAGTGACTTGATCGAGCATGCGAATCAGTTTTTGCCCTAAACGAGTAAAGAATTGAGCGTTATCCAATTCTTTACGGCCGCCTTGTGTGACACCGTTTTCAGGGTAAGCAAAAATCAGGTCAATATCGGAAGAAAAATTCAGCTCTCTTCCTCCCAGTTTTCCCATCCCTAGCACCAATAGCGGCTGTGGTTTTCCTTCGTGATTACAAGGGGTTCCCCACTGCTGACTATATTCCTGATACAGCCAGTCCCTTGCAGCAACAATCAAGGTTTCTGCTAACACACTCAGTTGGTAAATGGTGTCTTGTTGCGAACACACTGCCAATACTTGCATCCACGTACAGCGCACTAACATTTGGTGACGAAACGTGCGCAGCACCTGCATTAAATGATCTTCGCTTGAAACAGATGAAACACTGTCCGCAAGCCAAGTTGCATAATATTGCCACTCATCGGCCTTTGGTGGATTCGTGCGGATATCCAATAAAAACCGTGAATGGGCAAGAACCTGTTTAAGTGCAAAATCACTAAAAGAGAGTACTTGTGCTTCATCTTCACTCAAAGGCAATAAACCAGGCGCTTGGCTAGCTAACTGATTTAAAACACGTTCTTTTTGGGCTTGCAGTAAATCAGGCAGTGGATGCATATTGTTCAAATCCTAGTGATCTTCTTGGTAGGTTAACGCACTTAACCATTGAATAAAGGCCAGCTTACATTTTAACCACTGACTGCTATAGCAAAAATCATCCGCACTCATGTTTTCATTAGCAATATCTAACTGTAATTGGTCTAACGGCGTATCATGGATAAAATGTGGGGCAGAGTTTTGATAGTGCACCAAAAAGGCTTGAACAAAACGCAGGAACTCGACAAAACCTTGGCGCGCATCATTTGCCCCTGCTAACCAATAGGTTTCATGTTGTTGGCACAGCAACTGCATATGCGTCAGCGATTTTTCAATCGGTTGCTCTTCGTAATCAAATAGCGAATCAGGGCGGGTTAATGGTGCTTTAGTTGGTGAAAGTAAGGAATAACCCCGAGCAGCTTTACTTAGGGAAGACAGGTACAGTCCATCAATATCAGCAAACTTTTTCGCTAAATTAAGAACATCTGCAATAAAGCCTTTTTTCAGTTCTAATTCAAACTCTTGAATAGGTAAATCTTTTGCACCTGCGGAAATTTCACCTTGGTCAAGCACCACTTCAATTTCGCTGTCTTCGAAAGTCACTAACCATTTTTCGCGGGTAAAATTGGTGCTAAACAATACACTCAATTCAGATTGCAATGCCGTAATATCAGTGCCTTCTGGCCAAATGTCTTCAGGAAAAGCGGCAAGGTTCAGTTCGGGGGAATCAATATTAACATTGTATTCAGGCCGCTGATGTAAACCACTAATTGCCTGCCCCGCCGTTTTCATCGTCATTTCATAGTGACCATCACAGCCACGAATACGCAGCCCCATATCCCATTGCCGCAATTGCCTATGCGGCGTGTCAAAATAAATATTCGTTAGCTTTGTTGGCTCACTATATTGATGGGGCAATGTCGATATACTCTGACGAACAGCCTCTATGGCCTCACTTTTGGCGGCTAATTTGAGTTCAACCTCGACGTGGCTCATACATATCCTTATTTGATAATTTCACTGTGCTCATATTACCCCAATCAAGCGATGCTGAGAAAAGAATCTGTATTGAAATCAAAAATTCTCTCTGTCAGATTTCTTTTAGAGAGTTATCTTGAAAAAAGGGTAAAAATAAGGGTAATTTAGGCAGTTAGGATAGTTCTCATTATCCTTTAGAGAACCAAGACATCGGTGTTTAGGGTTTGCACCCTGCCACTTTACTTATTAGTATTCAATGAATACCACATTCATTCACCACCAAAAGACTGTAAATACCATGCGAAAAATTCCATTATTATTAATTTCAATCATGGGGCTAGGCCTTTCCTTAAACACACAAGCAGCAGAAAAGCGTTATGTTTCAGATGACTTATCAACATATGTTCATAGCGGCCCTGGCACAAAATATCGTATCGTAGGAACGCTCAATGCAGGGGACGAAGTTGAACTGATTTCCACTGACAATAAATTTGCTCAGGTACGTGATGATAAAGGCAGGACAGTTTGGCTACCTGTTGACCAGCTTAGCAATAAACAAAGCATGAAAACCCGTATTCCAGAGCTGGAAGCCGAAAATCAAAAGCTCCGCCAGCAGCTCGATAATATTGATGGTACGTGGAACACACGCACTGCCGATATGCAGCAAAAAGTGGCAGACAACGACAATATTGTTCGCCAACTGAAAGCAGAAAATGAAAAATTAAAGAATGAATTAATCAAATCAGGTAAAAAACTCGAGATTGCCGAGGTGAACCTTGACGATCGCCGCCGTGAATTGATTTTACAATGGTTTATGTATGGTGGTGGTGTAGCGGGTGCTGGCTTAATTTTAGGTTTAATTTTACCACACCTCATTCCACGCCGTAAAAAACGTAATGATGGCTGGGCATAATAAGGTTATTCGATGAAAGTGTATCTGGTCGGTGGTGCCGTCCGTGACCAACTCCTAGGGCTGCCTATTTCTGATAGGGATTTTGTGGTCGTTGGCACAACGCCTGAGGCGATGCTTACAGAAGGTTTTCAACAAGTTGGAAAAGACTTCCCTGTCTTTTTGCACCCAGAAACGCATGAAGAATACGCATTAGCCCGCACAGAACGCAAAATCGGCGTGGGCTATACCGGGTTTAACTGCTATAGCGCCCCTGATGTCACTATCGAAGATGACTTATTACGTCGTGATCTCACCATTAATGCCATCGCACAAAGTGATTCAGGGGAGATTATCGACCCGTTCAATGGCGTAAATGACCTCGAAAAACGGGTTCTACGCCACGTTTCAGACGCGTTTGCAGAAGACCCATTACGTGTTTTACGAGTCGCACGCTTTGCCGCACGTTTTTATGAACAAGGCTTCACTATCGCCCCTGAGACACTGGCGTTAATGCAGTCAATGGCGATGACGGGAGAGTTATCACACCTAACAGCAGAGCGCGTTTGGGTTGAAACCGAAAAGGCTCTTAAATCAACCGCACCGCAAGTTTATTTCGAGGTTTTACGCCAATGTGGTGCACTCGTAGTGCTGTTCCCCGAAATTGATAATTTATTTGGCATTCCAGCCCCTGAAAAGTGGCACCCTGAAATCGATACAGGGGTTCACACTTTAATGGTGATGAAAGTGATTGCTACGCTGTCTAATGATGTGAATATTCGTTTTGCAGCATTATGCCATGATCTGGGCAAAGCCCTTACTCCACCTGATGTGTGGCCCAGCCATCCTAATCATGGGGAGGCAGGTATCCCACTTATTGAGCAACTTTGTACTCGCCTTCGAGTCCCAATAGATGCGCGAGATTTAGCCTGTTTAGCGGCACGATATCATGATAAAATTCACGTAATCAATCGGTTATCGGCTAGTGATTTAGTCGCTGTTTTTGATGGTTTAGATAGCTGGCGAAAACCAGAACGCATTATACAGCTCAGTTTAATCAGCGAAGCCGATGCCAGAGGTCGACTTGGTCTTGAACAACACGCCTATCCGCAAGGCGAGTTTCTGCGCCAAGCATTTGCTATCGCGCAGTCTGTCGCGGTAAAACCCATTGTTGAGCAAGGGTTTAAAGGGTCTGAAATTCGCCAAGAATTGACACGTCAGCGTATTGAGCGCATTGCTTGCTGGCAACAACAGCAACAAATTATTGATATGAACCTATAGATATGGATGATGCTGGCGATAAAACACCGCCAGCCATCTTTTAAGCAGTTTTAGTGCCTCTTTCGATTACAACACCGACTTGGTGAGCGCGTGCAACTGCGCCTGGTTTAGCGACTTTAATGCGTACCCATGGACTATTGAATTTTGTCATTAAAAGTTGGGCGACTTCTTCAGCAACGCGTTCAACTAAACCAAATTTATTTGTTTCTAAATGGTTGATGAGGGTTTGGCTAACCTGTGCATAATCTAAGCAATGTTCAACATTATCGCTCAAAGACGCGCGCTTGTTATCCCATCCCATTTCGATATCGAGCACTAATTTCTGCTCAATAGTTTGTTCCCAGTCATATACACCAATCGTGGTGATGACTGATAATTGTTCAATAAATACGATATCCATCACGTCATTTTCTCGTTTATGTACTGAATTAATACCACTTCAGCAAAAATATGCGTATTATCCAAGACTGAAGTGAATATATGGCCTCAATCGTTTTGGAGTTAGCTATGAGTGCAACCGCGCTTGGCATGATAATCTTCGCTTATCTTTGTGGATCAGTTTCCAGTGCAATACTGATCTGCCGTATAGCGAGACTACCCGATCCCCGTCAACACGGCTCTGGTAACCCTGGTGCAACTAACGTCTTACGCGTTGGAGGTAAAGCAGCCGCCGCCGCAGTACTACTTTGCGACGTTTTAAAAGGGATGATCCCCGTTTGGCTGGCTTATTACCTCAATGTACAACCATTCTATCTTGGCTTTGTCGCAATTGCAGCCTGCCTTGGGCATATTTATCCTGTTTTCTTTCATTTCAAAGGGGGAAAAGGGGTAGCAACTGCATTCGGTTCTATCGCGGCTATTGGCTGGGATCTTTCAGGATTAGTTGCAGGAACATGGTTACTCACTGTCCTACTCAGTGGTTATTCATCTCTTGGGGCAATTGTTAGTGCTCTCTTAGCCCCCTTTTACGTTTGGTGGTTTAAGCCTGAATTTACCTTTCCTGTCGCCATGTTATCGTGCTTAGTATTAGTTCGTCACCATGGTAATATTCAACGTTTATGGCGCGGGCAAGAAAGTCGTATTTGGCAGAAATTGAAAAACAAAAAGCAAAAAACGAACAAAGAGATTGCTCAAGAAACCAAAGAGCAAGAACTCGACGACTAAATATTCATTCCTACTTCCTTTAAAAGAGCTGAAATCAGCTCTTTTTTTATACCTAATACTTGCTCAAAGTTTCCTAAAAAGCACCATAAAAATAACAGCAGCGTAAAATCCCTTCCTAAAACTGTACTATTAGCAATTTGTGCTGTTGTTACATTTTCACTTTAACCAGCGCACACTTTTAAAAAAAAGTTAATTTATTGCAAATTTATTACTAATGAATATTTAAAAGCTGTCGACTATATAAAAGGAAAACTAAACAATAATAATGGTATTTATCATGAGCAGAACTCCTTATATCACTCAAAATGAACATATCTTAGATGAAGATATTACTCTAATGACAACTAGCGACCTGCAAGGAAACATTGTTCACGCTAATGATTTCTTTGTTCAAGTTAGTGGTTATGAATTAGATGAATTATTAACACAACCCCATAATATTATCCGACATCCTGATATGCCTAAACAGGCTTTTGCGGATATGTGGGCAACACTCAAACAAGGTGAACCGTGGACGGGGATAGTCAAAAACAGACGAAAAAACGGTGACCATTATTGGGTTAGAGCCAATATCATTCCCATGGAGCGCAAAGGCGTTATTACGGGTTATATGTCGATTCGAACTCGTGCTACTCGCCAAGAAATCGCTGCTGTGGAACCCCTTTATGCAGCAATGAATGAAAATAGAAGCCAAAAAAAAATCTTTAAGGGCATTGTGCTTTCCAAAAAATGGCCTTTTCACCTATCTACCCTCTCAACGCGGTGGCGAATTCGACTCACCATAAGCATATTATTTGCGTTTTGGATGGCGATAGCGAGCTTAGCTGGATTGCAAAACCTCCCATTACTCATTGCAAGCTTGTGTACCTTTGCCACCCTATTAATTGGAAATATTATCCTTGAACGAATTCTTGCCACTCCCCTTGAAAACATTATGACTCAAGCACTCGGTATCGCTCGCGGTAACCGTCACAGCGTCAATCATATGCAACGCACAGATGAAATTGGCCAGCTATTACGCTCTGTTGGACAACTTGGCTTGGTCTGTCGTTGGTTAATAAAAGATGTGTCAGAACAAGTGGATAACGTCCGCAAAGGTAGCCAATCCTTAGTTGCTGACTGCAATGAGCTAGATACACACACACTGCGCACGGTGGGTTATATGCAACAAACCGTCGCAACAATGAACCAAATGGCTGTTTCTGTGAAAATGAATGCAGACAACACCATTCAGGTTGACCAGCTGTCAAATGCAACCAGTGAAACGGCAGTGAGTGGAGGCGCGATGATGGAGGCCGTCGTTGGCACCATGGATGAGATTGTTCATAGCACCAGTAAAATTAATTCCATCACTGATGTTATTAAAGACATCGCCTTTCAAACCAACATATTAGCATTAAATGCTGCCGTAGAAGCCGCACGTGCAGGAGAGCAAGGCAAAGGGTTTGCGGTGGTAGCTAATGAAGTTCGCAGTTTAGCCAGCCGCAGTGCTAGCGCCGTCAATGATATCCGTGAATTAATTAATGACTGCGAGAAAAAAGTGAATTCTGGAAAAAATCAGGTGCACACTGCAGGGAACACAATGAGAAATATTGTAGACCAAGTGCAAAATGTGACCCAGCTAATCACGCATATTAGCCAAGCAACATCTGAACAAGCGGCGGGTATTTCTGATATCACCCAAGCGGTGAGCGAATTAGAAACGATTACACAGCAAAGCACACTACTGGTTGAACAAAGCACAGAGACATCTAATATGGTAAAAGACCGTTCGATACGCCTTGAAGAGGCGGTGATTGTTCTACATTAATTTTTGACTCTATAAAAAGGGCTGTTTCATCACAGCCCTTCATTTTGATATGCTGTACTCTATTTTTCTAACGGCGGTAATTCAGCCAGCGGCCAACGTGGGCGCACTGTCACGCCTAAACCTGTCGTTGTACCACCCTTAAGACGAATAAGCCCAGCAAGCGCAATCATCGCGCCATTATCGGTACAAAATTCAGGGCGCGCGTAAAATACTTCCCCACTACGTTGCTTCAGCACTTCTTCCATTTTGGCACGAAGAGCACGGTTAGCACTAACCCCACCAGCCATAACGAGACGCTTAAAGCCCGTTTGCTCAAGCGCACGCTTACATTTGATGGCAAGCGTGTCAACCACGGCATCTTCAAACGCACGCGCGATATCCGCGCGAGTTTGGTCGTCATCTGCATTTTCACGAATGGTATTCGCTGCGAAGGTTTTTAGGCCTGAAAAGCTGAAGTCTAAACCAGGTCTGTCCGTCATAGGCCTTGGAAAAACAAAGCGCCCTGCAGTGCCTTGCTGCGCCATACGGGATAAAACAGGGCCACCAGGGTAGTCTAACCCTAATAGTTTTGCCGTTTTATCGAAGGCTTCCCCTGCCGCATCATCAATGGATTCGCCTAATAGTTCGTATTCGCCAATGCCTGTCACACTAATTAATTGTGTATGACCACCAGAAACCAGTAATGCGACAAATGGAAATTCGGGGCTCTTTTCTTCCAACATCGGTGCCAATAAGTGCCCTTCCATATGATGAACAGCAATTGCGGGTACATTCCAAGCAAATGCCAGAGAGCGCCCAACGGTTGCTCCAACCATCAAAGCCCCCACCAGACCAGGGCCTGCGGTGTAAGCAACTGCATCGATGTCTTCACGAGTTAAATTAGCTTCTTTCAGCGCCGCTTGAATCAATGGCACCGTTTTACGAATATGATCACGAGATGCCAGTTCAGGCACCACTCCGCCATAATCTGCATGGACTTTAATTTGGCTATATAATTGGTTGGCAAGTAAGCCAAGTTCGTCGTCATAAATTGCGATACCCGTTTCATCGCAAGAAGTTTCGATACCTAAAACACGCATTCCACTACCCTTGTTTATTTCATAGTCACAAGTCTATCACTATTTTCGGACTATCGCGTAATTTATGTTGCCAAAAGGCTGACTTTCCTTGTTGTATAGTCTATAATCAACCCCCTGTAATAAAAATTTCGTGTGGCTAATTCTCATTATTGTCTGGTTTTGTTTGCTTTTTCATCGAACGAGCTACAAATCAGGTGATCTTGTGTGATTCAATTTTATACGGCACTTTACAAACCCGTACTCATTGAAGTAAAATTCCGCACCATTTTAAATGAAGGCTGGTGAATCCATACCAGCAACAAACCGATTTCTATCGAGGTGAGAGGCACATGCCGGTAATTAAAGTACGTGAAAACGAGCCATTCGACGTTGCACTGCGTCGTTTCAAACGTTCCTGTGAAAAAGCAGGTGTTTTAGCTGAAGTTCGTCGTCGTGAATTCTATGAAAAACCAACGACTGAACGTAAACGCGCTAAAGCATCAGCTGTTAAGCGTCACGCTAAGAAACTGGCTCGCGAAAACGCACGCCGTACTCGTCTGTACTAATTGATTGCGGTGTTAACCGCATTCATGACAGACGATAGCTAATACAAGAATTAAGTCACTCTTATCGTTATTTTTTTCTTGTAGTAGTCATAGCTAAGCAGTTAAAGGCCGTGCTTTCCTAAAGGAAGCGCGGCTTATTATCGTTCATCAACAGGCGAAAAAGAGGCTTATGGCTGGACGAATTCCGCGTTCATTTATCAATGACTTGTTAGCAAGAACTGACATCATTGATTTAGTCGATGCAAAAGTCCCGTTAAAAAAACAGGGTAAAAACCATCACGCTTGCTGTCCGTTTCATAATGAAAAAACGCCTTCTTTTACCGTTAACGGTGAAAGGCAGTTTTATTATTGTTTTGGTTGTGGTGCTCACGGTAACGCTATCGATTTTTTGATGAATTACGACAAACTCGATTTTGTCGAAGCAATTGAAGAACTTTCTGCATTACACGGCCTTGACGTTCCGTATGAAAAAGGAACAGGTACAAGCCAAATAGAATTACATCAACGGCAAAATTTGTATCAGTTGATGGAAAAAATTAACCAATTTTACTGCGCTGCCTTAAATCATCCCTCGGCAAATAAAGCCAAAGATTATTTAAGCCAACGTGGTTTGAGCGCAGAAATTATTGAGCATTTTTCCATTGGTTTCGCCCCCCCAGGCTGGGATAATTTGCTCAAGAAATTCGCAGTAAACCCCGACAGTCGCAAACAGCTTGATGATGCAGGCATGTTAGTGACCAATGATAATGGCCGTGTCTATGACCGCTTTAGAGAGCGCGTGATGTTTCCCATTCGGGATAGACGAGGTCGAGTTATCGCCTTTGGTGGGCGAGTATTAGGGGATGCATTACCCAAATATTTGAACTCGCCAGAAACAGATATTTTCCATAAAGGTCGTCAGTTGTTCGGCCTTTATGAAGCAACACAAAATAGCAGTGAATTAGCGAAGTTATTAGTTGTCGAAGGTTATATGGATGTAGTGGCATTGGCTCAGTATGACATCCGCTATGCGGTAGCATCACTGGGAACCTCAACCACCTCAGAACACATTCAGTTACTTTATCGTTCAACAGATACTGTTATCTGTTGTTATGATGGTGACCGAGCTGGCCGCGAAGCGGCATGGCGCGCATTAGAAACCGCCCTGCCTTATCTGACGGATGGCCGCCAACTACGCTTTATGTTTTTACCTGATGGTGAAGACCCTGATTCATTGGTACGCAAAGAAGGTAAAGAAGCCTTTGAGCAGCGCATGCAAACAGCACAAACGTTATCAGGCTTTTTATTTGATTCACTCGTACCACAAGTTGATTTAACCACCCAAGAAGGGAAAGCAAAATTTAGTAAGCTTGCTATCCCTTTGATTAAACAGATACCGGGTGAGACTTTGCGCCTTTATATGGCGCAAGAGCTAGGAAATTTTATTGGTATACCAGATATTTCTCAGGTTCTTGCTATTATTGATAGAGAGAACACCGAGCAAGTTAATTATCAGGCGCCAAAATTAAAACCGACAACAATGCGAATTCTTATCGCATTGTTAGTGCAAAATCCGAACTTTTCGGAGCTTGTTCCCTCATTAGAGGGAATTGCCCATATCCAAATGCCGGGGCTTTCTCTATTTCAGGAATTGGTCGATGTATGCCGTTCCACCCCCGGAATGACGACTGGGCAGTTGCTAGAGCGTTATCGAGATAATAATTTTTCGAAACAGCTTGAAAAACTAGCAACATGGAACGATATAGAAATAGAGGAGATAGCGGAAAATACCTTTATAGATGCATTAAATCATCTATTTAATAGCGCACTCAGCGAACGTTTCGACTATTTAATGGCGAAAGCTCGCACACAAAGTCTGACCCCGCAAGAGCGCGAAGAGGTGCACTTAATTACGCTGTCGCGAGTAAAAACATAATATAAACCCAAAATAGAATTAGTATATAAAACGGCTTAAGTGCCGCTAAACACAAGGCAGATGCCTGTAAAATGCTGCGAAAATAAAGGGCGTAGCAAATAATAAATATTTCCCTTTGTATGTTCTTGTTGGCCGAATGTTTCGCCGACCGACACCAATCTAAATACTCAGAAGTGTGGATACCGTCTTATGGAGCAAAACCCGCAGTCGCAGCTTAAGCTACTCGTCACCAAGGGTAAAGAGCAAGGTTACTTAACCTATGCTGAGGTCAACGACCATCTGCCGGAAGATATCGTCGATTCAGATCAGATTGAAGATATCATTCAGATGATTAATGACATGGGCATCCAGGTCATGGAAGAAGCACCTGATGCCGATGATTTGATTTTGGCTGAGAATACTTCCGATACGGATGAAGATGCAGCAGAGGCCGCTGCACAAGTTTTATCCAGTGTTGAGAGTGAAATTGGCCGTACTACTGACCCTGTTCGCATGTATATGCGTGAAATGGGGACTGTCGAACTTCTCACCCGTGAAGGTGAAATCGACATCGCAAAACGTATCGAAGATGGGATTAATCAGGTTCAGTGCTCTGTTGCTGAATACCCTGAGGCTATCACTTATCTTCTCGAGCAATACGACCGTGTTGAAGCAGGTGAAAGCCGTCTATCTGACTTGATTACTGGCTTTGTTGACCCTAATGCGGAAGAAGATCTTGCCCCTACTGCCACCCACGTCGGCTCTGAATTACCACAAGAAGAGTTGGATAAAGACGACGATGAAGATGAAGAAGATGAAGACGGCGATGACAGTGATAGCGATGACGATAACAGCATCGATCCTGAATTAGCGCGCCAGAAATTCTCTGATCTTCGTGAACAGTATGAAAGCACACGTCAACATATCAAACAATATGGACGCAGCGATGCAAAAACCGCCGCTGCGATTGAACAACTTTCCGAAGTGTTCAAAGAGTTCCGTTTAGTACCGAAGCAATTTGACTATCTGGTCAATAACATGCGTGAAATGATGGATCGCGTTCGTTTACAAGAACGTACTATCATGAAACTGTGTGTTGAACAGTGCAAAATGCCGAAGAAAAACTTCATCACCTTATTCAGCGGTAATGAAACCAGCGAGACTTGGTTAACAGCAGCAAAAGCGATGAACAAGCCGTGGTCTGAAAAACTGCTTGAAGTTGAAGAAGAAATTCTGCGTTGCCTACAAAGATTACGTCAAATTGAAGAAGAAACTGGCCTGACAATCGAACAAGTTAAAGATATCAACCGTCGTATGTCTATCGGTGAAGCGAAAGCTCGCCGTGCGAAAAAAGAAATGGTTGAAGCGAACTTACGTCTGGTTATTTCTATCGCGAAGAAATACACCAACCGTGGCTTGCAATTCCTTGACCTGATCCAAGAAGGTAATATCGGTCTGATGAAAGCCGTTGATAAGTTTGAATACCGCCGTGGTTATAAGTTCTCAACTTATGCAACTTGGTGGATCCGTCAGGCTATCACGCGTTCAATCGCTGACCAAGCACGTACAATTCGTATTCCGGTTCACATGATTGAAACCATCAATAAACTGAACCGTATCTCTCGTCAAATGCTGCAAGAAATGGGCCGTGAGCCATCGCCAGAAGAACTGGCTGAACGCATGCTAATGCCAGAAGATAAAATACGTAAAGTTCTGAAGATTGCAAAAGAGCCAATCTCAATGGAAACCCCTATCGGTGATGATGAAGATTCACATTTAGGCGATTTCATTGAAGATACGACTTTAGAGCTGCCTTTAGACTCAGCAACATCAGAAAGCTTACGCTCTGCAACTCACGAAGTGTTAGCTGGCTTAACAGCACGTGAAGCGAAAGTTCTGCGCATGCGTTTTGGTATCGACATGAATACTGACCATACTCTTGAAGAAGTAGGTAAACAGTTTGATGTTACCCGTGAACGTATTCGTCAGATTGAAGCGAAAGCACTTCGTAAACTGCGTCACCCAAGCCGTTCAGAAGTTCTGCGCAGCTTCCTTGATGAATAAGAACACGTTATTCGAATAGACAAAAACACCTGCCAAGGCAGGTGTTTTTGG
>NZ_JAMPNZ010000018.1:0-219554 GCF_028479625.1 Providencia sp. PROV197 | reverse complement strand
CGGTTTGTCAGCAGTCTGAAACACCTGCCAAGGCAGGTGTTTTTTTTCAGTGCAATTTTATTTCATCACTTTATTTTTCATCATTAAGCATAACGTTGCCATAATCGCGATTGCACCACCAAACATTGCCACATTGAATCCTGAAACAAAAGCAGAACGCGTCAGTTGTTCAACCAGCAACGATGGCATCGAACCAGAAGAACTATGAATCAAACGTTCGATTTCTTGAGAAGACATCGCGCTATTTAACCTATCATCATGGAGTAATTGGTTCACCGCACGGTGAGTCATTAATGTGCCTAATAGCGCTATCCCTAATGTCATCCCTGTCTGTCTTAATGCATTCATTATCGCTGATGCAATGCCTGAATACGCTTTTTCAACACTCGCCATCACTAAAGCACCAATTGCAGGTGTCGACATCCCCATTCCAGCACCCAAAACGAATAATATCAATGCAATGGGCAGATAATCCGTTTCAGAATTTACCTGCGTAAATAACAATGATGCACTCGCGATTAAAATAAATCCAACAACCATTAAATTACGTACACTTAAAAAACGGGATAATTTGCCAAATGAAAATGAAAATATCGCCATCGCAATAAATTCTGGCGCCATACGGAGCCCCGCATCAAAAGCACCCCACCCCTGGCCTTTTTGTAAGAATAGCGCGATAAAAAACACATTGCTGTAGGTGGCAAAACCCAGAGCAAAAGAGGCCATATTATATTGAAAGAAAAAAGGGTTTGTTTTAAAAAGGAAAAAAGGGAGTAATGGTTTCTCCACCCGTTTCTCTACCCAAATAAAGGCTAAAGCCGCTACTGTAAAAATAGCTAATCCACTTTGCGTGAAATAATTTCCCCAGCCTTTATCCCCCGCTTCAATTAAAGCAAAAGTAACACTACCTAACGCCACAATACTCAATAGTTGCCCTAAAGGATCAAAAGCGGCTTTCTCGGGATCGGCACTTTCATTGATCCCAATCCACCCTAACAATAGGGTCAGTAAACCAATTGGAATGTTGATTAAAAAAATCGTCATCCAATTAAAGGTATCAACCAAAAACCCCCCTAATATTGGGCCAATAATTAATGAAAGCGCGCTAACTGCTGACCAAATTCCAATAATTTTAATCCGTTCAATATCGTTGCTAAAGGCTTGAGTGATAATTGAAAGCGCACCAGGGATCAATGCTGCAGCTGCTATCCCTTGGATAACTCGGCCAATAATTAGCATCTGAGAAGATACTGAAAATGCACAAATTGCAGAGCCTAAAGTAAAGATCACAATTCCTATTAACCACACTTTTTTGCGTCCATAGCGGTCACTGATAGGGCCAACAGAAAGGATCAATGCAGATAGACATAGCGCATATGCATCAATAATCCATTGTAACATCGACAGACTCGCCCCAAGATCTTCCCCAATTGTAGGGAGTGCCACATTCACGATGCTGATATCCAATGTTGCCATAAATGTGCCTAAACACACGGCAACGATCAAAAATAATCGTCTCATTTCATCTACCTCATCTTCGTTATGACTACATCATAGAATATGACCGACCGACGGTCAATTGGAATGAGAATGAATATCATTACTTATAAAATCAGCGAGTAAATTATTTTCTACTAAACATAAAAAACGGCCTAATCAGCCGTTGTTTATTAATAAAGGGAAAAACTAGCTATTTAAAACGGGGGTTTCATGCAGATATTCCCAATAACATTGGTTATCGACAACTCGAATACAGACTGTCGATGTCCTTAATGTTGTGAGCCCTTCATTTTCTTGTCGTTCCTGATATTGAATCCAACACCTTTCGCCAGCTTCAAATAACGGAATAACCTCAAATGGTACTGTCAGAAATGAGGGTTTTGCACCGACATTTTCGCTAAATAGCCCTGCCACCTCAGTTAAGCCAATTCGATGCCCACCGATGGTGACCATTTTAAAGTTTTCAGTAAAACTAGCTAATAATGGAGCAATACTTTTATCACTATTGCGCCCCGTGAAAACATCTTCAATTAACACATGTATATCGACAACGCTTTGCAGTGCCTTTTGCATTGAATCACGCATTTATTTTTCCTTACTGACTGAAATTAATGAAAATAGCCCAAGAATAGAAGCAATTAAAAAAGTATATTGGTAGTTAGATAGCTGATCCGAAGATGGCATTAGACTAAATATTGAAATTAAAACGACAGCACCTACGCTGAAAGCGACTTGGCGATTAATATTCCACAGCACACTTCCTTGCAATAAATCTTTATCTTTGAAATCCATCAGTGAACTGATTTGGGCTATATTTGCACTTAATCCGCCCCCCATACCCATCAATAAATACGCCATCACCAACAAACTTAATTGTGCTGAACTGGATACCCAATAAAGCAAAAATATTCCCAAGCTATGCAATACAATACCGAGAACAAATAAACATTTTTTCCCTATACGAAAATAAAGGCGCCCGCCAGAAACCATCGAAACAACAGCTCCTGCCGCATACAAAATCATAAATAATCCTGTTTGCCCTGCATTAAAGCCCAAATTAATTTGTAAGTTAAAAATATTGAGCAAATTTACCCCAGTAAAAATACCAGGCACTGCGTAATAAACAATAAAGGCATTACGCAAGTTACTATTTTTTAATAACTGAAAATTTAAAATAGGTTCGCGGCATTTTTTGGCATAGCTAAGGTAAAAAATAAATACCACAACTGAGGTAAAAAAACTGGTAAGAGCCAATGCAACACTGTGATAATCGTTATACAGCGAAAAAGACAATAACAAACAAAGTAAACTGATACTGACCATTATCAGGCCGAAAATATCTGGTTTTTCTCGTGATGCTTGCCCATCATTTTTTATCCAACCCCAAGCAAGCACTGCCGTTAATAAAGAAAATGGGATATTAGAATAAAAAATCCAATGCCAAGATAACGAATCAATAATTACGCCACCAATCGCTGGCGAAAAAGCAGGAGCAATAAGTGCCACTGTCATAATTAATGTCGATATACGTTGGCGATCGTTATTGGGAAATAACGCAAAAACGAGCGCTTGCCCTACAGGAATTAATAATCCACCAGCCATTCCCTGGACAAAACGCCAAAAAATCAAACTATAAATAGACTGGCTTGAACCACTTAGCCACACTGCAAGCGTGAAAAGTAACATTGAATAACACAGTAGTTTTTGATTACCAAACCGCCCCGCTAGCCACAAGCTGATCGGCATCACTAGCACTAGCCCTAAAATATACGCATTCGCAACCCATGCCACCTGTGATTGGCTAGCCGAAAATGATGATGCGATATCAGGCAATGCAATTGCTGACATAAAAATATTAATACAATCAATAAAGAAACCGAGTAAAAACACGGTCGCAATTTTATAACGATAAGACATACCCCCCCCTATAGCGGCAAAGAGTAAGGATTACTCCTTTCTTTGTCGATACAAGAGAAGTAAAATCATTGTTTAATAAAACAGAACAATAAATACCATTATGCAAAGGAATTTAAAAAAAATTATCAGTTTTCTTCAGGTCGTAGATTCAGGCTCTTTCACCAAGGCTGCGGATATTTTAGGGCTAAGTCGCTCAATGGTCAGTGTTGACATAAAGCAATTAGAAACTGAGTTAAATGTGAGTTTACTAACGCGAAATACCCGTAATATTGCCCTAACCGAGGTTGGGAAACATTTTTACGAAGACTTTAAACATATTCAAAGTCAAATTAATGAGGCCTTTGAAAAGAGCCAGAATTTAGGTACTAATATTTCAGGCTTATTACGCTTTTCATCAACAAGTGAATTTGGTCAACGCTTTATTCTTCCCTTGCTTCCTGAATTTTGCCGCCTTTATCCTAGGTTAAAATTACAATATTCCGTCAATTCATCTCTAGATGATTTAATTACAGAAAAACTTGATGTCTCTATTCGACTTGGTAATTTAAAAAGCTCATCACTCAAAATGAAAAAATTAGGTGACTACAATATTTATTTGGTTGCTAGCCCTGAATTTGTTCAAAAATACCAAATTAATCAGGTTTCTGACCTTGCACTCGTACCTTGGGTGAATCATTCGCTGTTAAATTGGCAAGATACCCAATATGTTATGCAAAATAACTGTGGAGAAAACTTCAGTATTCCCTCAATAACAAGTCAATATGAGTCCAACTCCGCTGCAGTTATCCACCAAATGGTATTAGCCTCTTTAGGCATCGCTATTTGCCCTGCTTGGCTGGTGAATGAGGATTTAAACGCTAAACGTTTAGTCCGCGTTCTTCCTGAATACCATTTATCCAAGCAAAACATTCAACTACTTTACCCGAGCACTTCTGTTTTACCCGCTAAGACACGGACTTTTATTGATTATTTGGTATCCAACATTCGAATTGAATCGTAAAAAAACCACCGATATTGGTGGTTTTTCAATTTATAACTACCCCTTAAAACTTAAGCATTCTGTAACTGCATCTCAGCTGGATCTTTAATAGGTTCATTCACAAAGAAGAAATAAACCAACGATGCTAAAAATGCCACTGTTGCACATACAACTAATGCCAGCGTAAATGAGTGTGTTTGGTCAACAATAATACCTGTGACAATCGGTGCAAATGAACCACCAATAAAGCCACCGAAATTCTGAATCCCACTAACAGAAGTAATTAGACGTGAAGGAACCGAAACTAAAATGAGTCCCCACGCAGATGTCCCAGCAAAGTGAATAGAAAACAGCGCCATACTAATGCATGCAACTGCTGAGAAAGTGCTGTCTGTATATGCTGCGGGTAATGTAAATATTGCTGCAGATAATAGCCCTAAACAAATCATCCATTTACGGCTTTTCATTTTATCTGCGCCACGTTTAACAACATAGTCTGCAACAACACCATTCACTAACATACCTAATGCACCAAATAAAAACGGTATAGCAGCAACCCAACCTGTTTTTTCTAGGCTTAAACCACGTGAACTCTCTAAATATGCAGGCAACCAAGTTAAATATAACCAAACCATGTAACCCACACCATTAAAACCGATAATCATTCCCCATAATGAGCGTTGTTTAAATAAAGATGCCCATTCTTTAAAAGAAACTTTATTGGATGATGAAGGCGGAGCACCATCATTTAAATAACTTAATTCTTCTTCAGTTAAATCTAATTGCTCACGGTTACGATAGAAAATGAACCATAGGATTGAAAGAATGATACCGCTGATACCAATAATAATAAACATGGTACGCCACCCAAACGCTAGCATTAACGCAATTAATAATGGTGGAGCTAATGCTTGTGCGAGTGTAGAGGACATATTAACAATCCCCATTGGTAAACCACGCTCACGAATATTATACCAGTCATTAACAACTTTAACGCCTGTTGGTAGATGAGGTGCTTCACCAATACCTAAGAAAACACGCGCAATGATTAAGTGAGTAAATGATGATAATAAGCCTGTAACAGTCTGAGCTAACGACCATAAAAATAAGCCAAAACCATAGATTTTTTTAACACCAAAACGTTCCATGACCATGCCTATTGGCAACTGGCATAATGCATAACCAAACGAGAAGACTGACAATAGCAGCCCCATTTGTGTTGCACTAAATCCTAATTCTTTACTTATTGTAGAGTTTGCAATAGAAAGAGATGCTCTATCTAAAAAGTTAATGATACCTGCTATCAGCAAGAATGTGAGCGCAATAAATTGCCAGCGCTTTAGTCTTTTACTCGCATGTAGTGACATAATTAAGTACCTTTAAGACGTAACAGGACCCTGCGGAATAATATTTACTCCGCAGATTTATTTTATTAATAATCTTTATTTTTTATCTATTATTTACGACTTTAATTTTAATATCAGTTCTATTTCCACTGGCGTATCAAAAGGTAATGTATTTGTACCTATTGCTGAACGCGCATGTTTTCCATTATCTCCAAGTATTTCAATTAAAAAATCTGAAGCCCCATTCATGACTTGAGGTTGGTTTTTAAAATCATTGGTACTCTGTACAAAACCTAATAATTTTATACACTCGTCAATTTTATCTAAATCACCTAAATAGGCTTTTAATGATGAAAATATGTTAATAATGCACTGTTTAGCTGCTTCCTGACCTTGTTCGACAGTTAATTCTTTTCCTAATGTTCCTGTATGAATTAATACACCGTCTTTTTGGCAATCATGCCCTGAGGTATATAATAAGTCCCCGTATTGCTTAATTGAGACATATGAAAACTTAGGAGCCCCTGGTGTGGCTAATGTAATTCCTTTTTCTTCTAGTTTCTTTTCAATATTCATTAATTATTCCTATTTATTTAGCAATATATTTGCCATGTCATAATAAATTTCTGCTGCAAGGTACAATTCGCTTATTTCAACAAACTCATCCTTAACATGTGCTTGAGCTAAGCCCCCAGGCCCCATAATTAGTGTTGGAATTTTGCTCGTCACAGAGAAAAAAGGTGCTTCACATGTTGCTTCAAATATCTGTGGCTGTACTGTTTTTTCTGCAAAACGACTGACTGTTTCTAAGGCTACCTGAGTGAGTTCATGGTCAACGGGAATATCTGATGCAGGAATAAACAAGTAATTATCTAAATGATATTCAACTTCTTCACCTTGGTTATATTCCGCAATTGCTTGGTGAATTTTTTGTTCAACCTTATGTTTATCTTCTCCTGGAACTAAACGCCTATCAATTTCAATATCACAATGTTGAGGTACAATATTTGGTGCTGTTCCCCCATTGATCGTGGTAATAATCATGGAAGCCTTACCTAACAATTGATGCTCTATTTCTTCAACAGAAGCACGATGTTGTTCTAATGCTGGTAGTATCTTTGCCATTTTAGAAATTGCACTATCTGGATACCGTGTTTTTGCTGCATGCCCCGCAGTTCCTTTTGTGCTCAGGTTATAACGACTGACTCCTTTATGCGCAATACAAACATCAAGTGAGGTTGGCTCGCCAATGATGGCGTAATCAGCACTAACTCCATCTTTAATATAGTGCAACATACCCAGATTAATTCTTTCTTCGTCAACATTAAAAACTAACGTTAAATCCCCTGAAAATACATCTTGGTTGCGCTTTAATAAAGTCGCAGCATACATCATAGCGGCAACCCCTGATTTCATATCAGCGGCACCACGACCGAATACTTTGCCATCTTTAATTACGGGTTCAAAAGGTTCAGTACTCCAACCACAGCCACAAGGAACCACATCAATATGTCCGTTAAATAAAAGATGTTTCCCTTTTCCTGTTCCCTTCAAATGGGCAATAACATTTGGCCTACCAGGAGCAACTTCTTGCATCTCAACATCAATATTTTCTTGCTTAAAATAATGATATATAAATTCAGCAACCTGCTGTTCTTCTCCTGGTGGATTTTCAGACTTATGCTTAATTAAGGCGCAAAGAAGCTCAAGCAACTCATTTTGTTGCTGACTATTTAATTTATACATTTTATTCTCCGATAATTAATATCGTGCGTCTGGTGTAATAATATGGTCTATTTCATTATTATTTAATGCGTATATTTTATTTGTTAAGTTTGGAATAACACAGCTATGGTTTGGAATAATATTTAATATATCTCCGATATTTAATTTTACTATCTCTGGATCATAACGAAGATAACCATGCTCTTCATTGAGTTTAACTAATTTAATATTTGGGTCTTCTACAATATACCCAAACCCAGCTTCTGCAGATTGATCTGAAGTTAATGTTTTCGTTCCTGCATCAACTGTTGCATAACCAGGAACAGGAATACTAACTATTGTTGTTCGGATGGTTAATGCACAATCTTTCGGTGTATAAATCCCCCCATAAATCGCATTCATATCACCGAAAATAAAATTACCCGCCCTCGATTCTGTAATCCCTTTTAATTCATCCGCATAAAAAGATGAGAGCGTTGAACCACCAGATGTACGTTGAATATCAATACCAATCGCTTCTAGCCTTTTTTGACATAATAACAGAAGCTCAGCCTCCGCTTTTGCGGCTTTGCGAATTTCAGGTTCTGTGCGATATTGGTAAATAGTACCCGCATAAGTAAACACACCTATTATTTTTAAATTGGATAGTTTTTGTATTTCTAATGCAAATGGCTCTAAATCTTCAAGTTGGATACCTTCACGATGTGCACCATAATCTACCGCAATATAAACTTCGACAATTTCATTTCCTTGAGTCGCCGCGGATGATAATTGCTTCGCACCTTTTACACTATCAACAATAGTCCTTAAATTAACGTACTTTGCTAACTCAACAAACTGTTGGCATTTTTCTTCTCCAACCATGGGGTAAGCTAAAAGAATATTTTCTATCCCACCTTTTGCCATGATGGTTGCTTCATGCAATGTGGCACAAGTTATCCCTTTAGCGCCACATTGTATTTCAAACTTAGCCAACTCTACTGATTTGTGTGTTTTGATATGTGGCCAATGTTCGATTCCCTGCTGTGTTAACTTGCCTGTCATGCCCCTGACATTTTTTTCAAGTTGCTGTAAATCCAACGCAACATAAGGCGTAATTGGCATAAAAACCTCTCTTATTCTTCATTATTGTCTTCCCCTTTTAATTCGCCCAAATAGGTATAAAGGGTATATTTGGAAATATTTAAAAACTCACAAATTTTCTCGCCTGCTTTTTTAATTAAAAAAGCACCTCTATCATCAAAGAATTTAATGGCATCCATTTTTTCTTTTTTCGTCATGTTGATAACAGGCACTTTTATGACTTGCATGCATTCCTGAATTAGATGATCCAAAATTTCATTTACGTCTGTCACAAACACTTCTTTGATTGGATCTTGCTCAACACTGTTTCTCTGGGTGATCCCCTGAATGGCTTTTTCCGCAGCAATAAACTCTGATATATCTTGGTTAATACAAAGAGCCCCAGACACTTTGCCATTTTCGTCACGTAAATAGATGGATGTTGAACGTAACATTTTCCCGTCTTTTGTTTGGGTGAAATAATTGTACTTATCACCATCCACATCTGTTCCACGTAACACTTCAAGCCCTAAATTACTACTTGGGTCGCCCACTTTTCGCTTAGTGACATGCCCATTGATAATCGCAACGATACTGCTTTCAAGACCTTTACTATGGTCATGCAATACCACCTCACAATTCTCACCAAACTGGCCTGCAATACCTTTCATCACAGCCAATAACATTTCAAAGTTGTCTTGGATTATTTTCATTTTCTACCAAACTTATTTTAAGCCTAACTAAATATTAGTTAGATCATTATGGAGACTCAATCGAGATTTGAGTAATTTGTGATCTATATCTTGATTTTAGCTAACAAAAATTCTGCTATTTTTTCTAACAGAAATAATAGCATTTTAAGAAAAATTACGGGAGGCTTGATACTACAAGGATTTTAAAGGAAAAATAACCTAGAGATAATAAAGTTCTGAATCTAACTTTTTGTTAGCTAACTGCGCCAACAAAAAGTTAGGATATTTATTTTAACGGCAATGTCACCCAAAACACGCCATCTGTGCGCAACTGGGTAAATTGTTGTTGGAAATCAGTTAAGTTTTGTTCAGGGTTTAATGTACTGAACCTTTCGGGGTGCATAAATTTTGCCATAGCTTCAATGGCAAATATGTTCATTGGGTTATTATAAAAATTGTGGTAAATCGCCATTACACGTTTTTCTTTTACCGACGTTAATGAAGATATCCCTTGTCTATCTAATAATACCGCCAGTTGCTTCTGTGCATCTGATTTGTTTGCACGGTATCCTAACCTGACAGCAATTGAACGGCGGTTAAAATTATGCCAATCAGCTCCAGTTAAAAAATAAAACTCAGGGTTTAATGTAATAATATTCTCAATCGAACTATCAGCCCCTTTTGCAGGGAAACTGTCTGCTACAAGGTTATTTCCCCCCGCTAAAGACGCTAAAACACCATAACCTGAACGCCCATATAATTGGCAACAGTTATCTGCAAATAAGCCTGCATTGGCTTCAATGAGTACAGAAGGAAATGGCTCTGTCAGTTGGGATTCTATCGCTGACAATTTTTCTTGGTATAGCGCCGCAAACTGTGCGGAACGTTCTTGTGTACCTAATAGCTCTCCCAATAACAAAATACTTTTTGGGGTGTTTTTGACAATATCCATTCGAAAATCGATAAATATCACCTGAATTCCTGCCGCCTCAAGCTGCGGTAGAATTTGGCTATCACGCATCGCACCGTAATTGGCTTTATGCATAATAATCACTTCAGGAGCAAGCTCAATCAGCTTTTCAACTTGCAGCCCCGCTTCACGGGTTTTCTTCAAGGTTGGAATTTTTTCTAATTCAGGCAGCACACTAAAATAGGCTTCTTTTAAATCAGGGGCATACTGCGTTAATGAATCACTCCATCCCGTAATACGAGAAATCCCCGATTTGCCCGCAGCGATATCTACTGGCAAAATATCACGACTATCCACTAAAAATAATTTTTCAACGGGAAGATTAACCGTCACTTTACGGTCTTGTAAGTCAGTGATCACTGTTGGCGTTTTTGCCTGCCCCCAGAAGCTCAGTAAGCACAATAACCCTGTGAGAAATAATTTCATGGGGTACCTTTTACTTTAAATTTAATTAATTCTGAATAAATAAAGCCACCATTAAGTGGCTTTGTCATCAACTAAAACGTCAGATTAGAACGTCACGCTGTAGTTAAGTGCAAAGGTTCTGCCACGACCTTTATAGTCATAAAGGTTAGCGGCACCGTATTTCGGACTATACAGCCCTTGTGCACGCTGCCCCCAAATCGTGGAGTAGTTTTTATCCAGTAAGTTTTCAACCGCAAAGCTCACTTTCCCCACTGGAAGCATATAACTACCTAATAAATCAACGGTATTATAGCCATCCAGTTTTTTACCTGCGGCATCCGTTAAGTTAAATGTTTGCTGGCTTTGTAAGCGCAATGACCAATCATTCGGTTCCCAACCCACGTAAGCGTTAACTTTAGACGGGCTTGCGAAGTCAACACTCCATTTTTCCCAGCTACCGTTCACTTTGGTTTCTGATTTTTGCAGGTTGAAGTTACTACCAATACTCCAGTCTGAGTCGTCAAAGAAGTAATCAACGGCACCTTCTACCCCATAGATACGGCGTTTATCGGTTTTCATATAGATGGTCATGTCATCTTTATTAATGCCGTAACTTCTATCAGATAAAGAATAATAGGTTGCAACTTGCGTGCGCAGGTTTTCACCGGTGTAACGCCAACCTAACTCAAAGGAATTCACTTTAACCCCTTTAACTTTGGTATCATTGATGTTAACGCTTTTATTTAGGTGATAGTGTCCATTGGCATCTGGGGTCTTCACATAATCACCGGTTCCGTAATATTTCGCAATATCAGGGATTTCAAAACCTTGGGAGAAATTAAACCACGTTTGTTGCTCTTCAGTTAGGTTAACCAGCAACCCTGCGTTAAACAGTAAATTGTTATAATCGGTTTTCCCACCAGGTACGGCATCTGCGGATTTACCATTGCCATTCGCAATAGCTTCTTGCTGTGCATAACCAACAAAATCATCCACTTTGTTTTCAGTATATTGGTAACGCACACCACCGCTTAAGGTAAACATAGGCGTGATGTCATAGCTGCTTTGTAAAAATGTCGCCATGTTTGTGGTGGTATAGCTTGGGTAGCGGCCAATTTGGAACGCTTTGGTGAGATCCATTCCCCCTGATTCTTTTGCACGCTCCAAATCAAAAAACATTTGGTTTGCACGAAATTGCTCGTGCTCCGCATCGACACCATAAGTTAGCGTCAATTCATCAAGGGGCTGACTATTAAATGTCAGCTTAGTGCCATAGAAATTGGTTTGTTGATCAGAGGAACTGATACTCGAAACCTCTTTTCCTGTTAACGTTGGGAACGGGTAAAATTTTTGTGATTCATCACGGTAGTAGACCTGAGCAACAAAATCTTGCCCAAACATATCTGCATTTGAATAATGTAAATTAAGCAAGTTACGCTCAGTGCCTGGTAAGCGGTCTGAACTTAATTTACCACTGTTATAGGCCTTACCATCCCCCTTCACTGCAGAAAAATCTTTGCCTAAATATAAGCCATGCTTACCATCAGACTCGCTTTTATAGTGCTGATAGGTCGCTTGAATCTGTTGTGTTTCATTTATTTTTACGGAGCCTGATGCCATCACATCGAGACGATCGGAAAACTGTAACCCTGTTTGGGTATTATCAATATTAATCGCGTCGCCTTTACCATCATACCAGCCACCATAGCGTTGATAGGCGACAGAAATACGACCATACGCATTTTCATTACCACCGCTCACTGCTGCCGCGACATTTTCATCATGATCTTTCCCGTTATTAAAACCTGTTTTCCCACCTAATTGCAGGGAAACTTGTTTTTCTTCTTGGCCTTTTTTTGTCACGATATTAATTAAACCACCGCTACTGCCGCCACCGTACATCGCAGTCGCACCAGAAATGACTTCAATATGATTGATATTAAAAGGATCAATCGAATCTAACTGGCGACTGTCACTACGTGAGGAGTTAAGGCGTACCCCGTCCACCATCACTATCATTGAGCGACCACGCATATTCATCCCGTAGTTTGTACGGCCTTGGCCGCTCACGCTCATTCCTGGAATTAACTGCGATAAAATATCCTTTAACTCTTTCCCACCCTCTGCTTGCTGCTCAATTTCGGCGTTATCAATGACCCAAGTGGTTTGTGCCATTTCTGAAACTGATTTGTAGCCACGAGTTGCAGAGACAGTAATTTTCTCTTCTTTGTTATCAGCGGCCAATACCGAGGGGGATATAAAAGGTAGCAAGCAAGGGGAGAGAATAAAAAGATGTTTTATTTTCATTGAGTTAAAACCTTTAAATATAATTATTGATACCATCGTTATCAGCGCCAGAACCAATAACGACACATGATTAAATCGCCGCTAACTATATTGCGGAAAAACTATTCGCAATAGTAACTGATAATCACGTTCAATATAAGAATTATTATCATTACAGTAATGAATTAAAAGGTTATTTGTGTTAGGTAACGTTTTCAGCGCATCCTTGAGCATATGAGTGCGCATTCCTTATTTCATTTCACACTGACCACGGCAATGTAATTTAGCTTTCCACGGTTTTGTCGAAAATGGCGGAACATACGTAAAAATTGCGGGCGATTTTCTTTTTTTAATGCATTACGAATAATTTTCATTGCCCCCAATAGACCTTCATCATAAATCAACCCTTTTGGGGATAATAAGGTCATCGGCCCTGTGCTGGACATCACAGCAGTGGATAATGTCAGGTAAATGAAATAGCGATTTCCCGTTGTGGGACTACATCGCACAATGCAGTGAGGTAATTTAATTTATAAGACATATATTCACCTTAGTATTAACAATGTTTATCATTTTTATTTGAAGATAAAAAATAAGTGGAAGAAAACCGTTTCCCTATGATATTTGTCAAAACTGAAAATAAATTCAGCCTTATTAAAAATATAAATATTAATTTATATTAAATTCAAGCCAATTATTAACATTGTCATAAATACCTTTTTTATTTTAAATAATCACTCGTATTTAAATGCATTTTTATTTTCAAAATAATTCATTCCATATACTAATTTAATTAAAAGAGAAACTATGAATATTAAAATTTTCAAATTCATTGATATTTATACCAATGGGATTTTTGTTGAATTCAATAATAAAGAAAATAAATTATTATCAATTCATTTGCTTTTAAATGATGAAATTATAGAAAAAACCGAAACCACAGGTGAAAGTCATTTATTTTCTATCGATAAATCAGGTCACTATCGTGTAGAGATTAGCCTGGAGGCTGAAAACACAGCAAACATCCAATCAAAGGAAATTTATTTTCATATCAGCGAAGGTGAAAGAAAAAACAAAATTAAAACCACCACTAAAGAAAAAACAATCAATCAAAAAATAGCTGGTGTTTCTAATTATTATTTAGATATAAAAGCAAAAAAGAAAAATTATGATAAAATAAAACAAGATTTAACTTTTTACTCAAAGCTCCCGACTTTAGAATTAAAAAGGTCATTAATTTATGACACATTAAATGAATATGATTATTTTACGTTCCATGGAGACGGTAAATTTGAAATCTTAGTTGAGCTAGCGGAACAAATAGAGAGTTTAGATTATGTCGAGTATTGTTCCGTCACTCCAGATACCACAGGGTATCTGGCCCCAGAACTGCCCGTAAACCCTGAGCAACTTGACGATATTAAAAGCGAAAGTGACGATTTTATTACCCCTGATTTTACGCCAAGACAAACTTACCTTGATGCGCCCAAAGGGATGAACATCCGCGATGCATGGGCAAAAAATATTAATGGTTCATCCGCAGTCGTACGTCACTTAGACTTTGGAGTCTACCGAAACCATGAGGATTTAATCGACTCAAATATCGTTGTGGTGAATAGCCGCCCAGAAAGTGAAGACTGTAATCATGGCACTGCATCAACAGGCTGTATCGTAGCAACGCTCAATAAATTTGGTGTTACAGGTATTGCCCATCACTGCCAATTTTACTTCTATGACACAGGTGACCTAGATTTAATCGTCAATCATGTGCAGCCTGGTGATATTGTCAGCCTAGATATACAGTTTAGTGTTGGAGGAAAACTGCTCCCTGCCACTGCAATACGTAGCTGGTGGGAACGTATGAAAATTATCGTGGATAAAGGTGCAACAGTTATCCTTGCGGCGGGCAATGGCGGATTGGATTTAAGTGAACCTGGCGTGATGCAGGATTTCGGTGATAGTGGCAGTATTTTAGTGGGTGCTTGTAACCACCAAAACGGAACACGGGCTTATTTCTCGAACTATAACCCAGAAGTTGCCTTTGTGAATTCTTGGGGAGACTGGAGTGTCACCACAACAGGTTATGGCTCATTACAAAAATTACCAGGGAACAACCGCAATTATTCAAATAATTATTCGGGTACATCCAGCGCTACACCATTATGCTCAGGTGCATTAGCGTTAATTCAAGATTACGCGAAAAAACAAGGGGCAATATTATCTCCGTGGCAAATGCGTACCGTTATTGCTGCATCAAATTATACTGAAGGTGTATCACACGGTATTGGTTGTCGACCCAATGTAGATTACTTGTTTGGTATCGTTGATAGCATCATCCGCAAGTCAGACTTACCCGAAAGCGCGTAGTTTGCATATATTCAAGCCGCCGTCTATCACGTGGCGGCATTTCCCCCTTCAAGGGTTAAGACAGATGTACAAACTTTTTCAAGTAACGCTTTGTTATGACTAAAAATAATCATTCCTAAGGGGCGTGCTTCTGAAAGCTGAATTAAAAACTGCCAAATCTCTTTTTGTAAGTGCGCATCTAACTGCGCAGTAATTTCATCCGCAATTAAAATTTGTGTTCGTGGGTCAAGAGCCCGTAACAATGCAATCCGCGCCAGCTCCCCTCCAGATAACTCAGTAGGCCGTCTCTCCAACCATTGTGGTTTGATAGAAAAGCGTTCAAGCCAGTCTGAGTCAGGTTGCCAAGCATCACGTAAACTCGCCCCTACCGTGCGATAGGGATTAAAACTTTTTTCAGGGTGCTGGGGAACAAGTTGAATGGGGCAATAACCTTGCTTAGAAAGTGGCTTTCCCGTGAATAGAATCGAACCATTAGAAGGTGCTTGCCACTGTGCTAAAACGCGACCAAGCGTTGTTTTACCAAAACCGCTGGGTGCAGAGATACCGAGGCGTTCATTCGGCGCAAGGGAAAAACTAAAGTCCCGCCAAAGGGCTTTCCCACCTTGATCAATATTCAGGTTTTTAACCGCTAAAATGGGTTCGATATCCTTCATTTCATTGCCATAAATTGATGTTCTGGTAGTGCATTCCACAAGGATTGCAGCCATTTTCCACCACCGCCTTGTTTTAAGGTTTGGCTACTTAACACATCCTCTAGCGCCCCATTACGCAGTAATGCAACACGGTCAGCAAAACGCACCGCCATGGATAAATCATGAGTAACCCATAAAATACCTCGCCCATCACGGCACAAGGATTTCATATTTTCAAGCAGTTGCAGCGCATGTTCATCATCCAACCAAGACGAAATCTCATCCGCGAGGATATATTGTGCACGGGATAATGTTGCACTGCTTGCCAGTACTCGCTTTGCCATTCCTCCAGATAACTGGCTTGGGTAGCTATTCACCAAATTTTCTTGCAAGTTATATTGCTGAAGATGGCGCGCCACATCGTGCATTTTAATGTGTTGGCCGCTGAGTACTGCAGCCCTTTCAAGCTGAGGACCAATTTGGATCAAGGGATTTAGAGCACTAACCCCTTGAGGTATATAACATAACGAGTTGCCGCGATGCTGTGCCTTGTTTTCTTCCGTCAATGCATTGCCATTCAGACTGATATTTCCTTGGCTGCGCATATTATCTGGCAATAAGCCTAGAACACTTTGTAATAAAAGGCTTTTTCCTTCTCCGCTTCCACCAATCAAAGCGACCATTTCCCCTGGCTGAATATCGAGTGAAATGTCTTGCAGTAATGGTGACCACTGTTTACGCCCTAACCAACGAAATTTTGCGACATCAATAGTCAGCTTATCTAAGCTCAACATGTTGCCCCCTTTAGCCATAGCTGCGCCGCGGCTTTTGCAAATTGGTCAAATAACAACACTAACCCCATCAAAGCGACACCGGGAAACACCACCAGCCACCACGCCCCTGTACTGAGATAACGTAGTGCATCTGACAATAAAATACCCAATGAAGGTTCATGTGGCGATAGCCCAAAGCCAAGGAAACTCAGTGCCGCACTGTGAAGTACCGCGTGTGGGAACATCAACAACGTACCGACCATCCACTGCGGTAAAATCATGGGTAAATAATGGTAACGCCAACGGTAAACGGCACTATTGCCAATACGCTGGGATAGCATGATGTAATCCGCCTGCTTCACTCGCAGTAACTCGGAACGCAAAATCAGGGTAAGCTTAGGCCAGTGAGTGAGCGCGACCGCCCAGATTACCCCCATTTTTCCGCCGCCCAAAGTAAAGCAAATTAGTACGAGTAACAAAAGATGTGGCAATGCTAATAGTGCATCAATGACGCCGCGTACCGCGTAATCCATCACTTTGCTCACGGAAGACAACCCGGCCATCACTAAAGCGATAAACCCACTGGATACAGCCGCAATCAAACCAATTTGTAAGCTAGTCGCGACGCCTTGGAATGTTCTTTCGAAGAGGTCTCGGCCTAAATTATCCGTACCAAATAAATGAGCCCAAGAAGGGGCAAGCCGCCTATCCAATAGGTTCATTTCAATGTCGGCAGATGACAACCACACGGCATAGCTCGCTAAAATAACCAATAACGTTAGTGAGATAATTAATTTAAATAGCGCTCGATTTGGGTTGTAGGTCATGCGTCTCTCATCACTCCCTTATTCACTTTTTTCAATAAGACATCGGCAACCGTATTACTGAAAAAAATCAGAGTGGCACACAACATCACAATCCCCATCAATAAGGGGATATCGCCTCGTAAACCCGCATCGATGGTCGCTTGCCCCAGCCCTGGGTACGCAAACACTTTCTCAGCAAGAAGCGCCCCACTGAGCAATTCGCCCACAGACGCGAACTGCAAACAAATGGCTGGGGTGATAGCATGTTTAAGTACATGAAAACCTATCATTGACCAACCTTTATCCCCTTGCGCTTGGGCGTAATGAATAAACTCGCTGTTCATTACTTCCATTACTTTTGCTCGGGTGTGTAAGGCAATATTCCCTACGCCCAACATCCCTAACGCAATCACAGGTAAAACAAGGTGATGAAGTTTTTGGGAAAATGTCGCCGTTTCTTCATCTAAACCAATCGGCCATGCACAGCAAATCGGCGCCCACTGCAATGACACCGCAAACAGCGAAAGCAGTAATAATCCGACCCAAAATACAGGAATAGATGCTAATAGGTAACTAAGGGTTGAAATCAGCTTATCTGGCCAGCGGTTGAGATAACGCCCTGCGACTAAGCCCAACACAAATCCAACGATACCCGAAAAAAGCCAAGCGCAAACAAGCAGTGCTAACGAGGGAACAAGGCGATCCGCTATCACTTGCACAACGGGGGTGTTGTACAACATGGAATAGCCCATATCCCCTTGTAACATTTGTGAAAACCAGCGCCAAAATTGCAGCCATAGCGGCTGGTCAAGCCCCCAGCGAGCCGCAATTAAGGCGTATTGCTCGGGGGGGACATGCAATAAATCATTACCGATATAGGCTTTTATTGGGTCGATAGGCGAATAGCTTAACAGGATAAAGATCCCTGCCGCTGTCACAGTCAACAAACAGATAAAACGCAATAAAAGCCCAAGAGTCGTTCGCATTACTGGCAAGTCCATGCCCATTCATCAACGTTATTTAACACTGACCAAGAGCCGTGAATTTCAGGCGCACTGGTGCCTAAATCCACACAATTATTCAGCAAATAAATATGTTGTAAGTTCATCAACCAAGCCCATGCGGCATCCCCTTTAATGCCCACGCCCGTTGTGCCATTCCAATCCACTTTTTGCCATAACGGGATAGCCGCATTTTGGTCTGGTTGGCGCAGTGCTTCTTCAATTAACTCATCAACCGCTACATTTTTATAATAACCTGGATTATAGAAACCAACGCCTGCGGCTTTACTACTGTAGTTATGGACAATTTCCATTGGGTCTAAGCTGCCCCAACCAAACAAGGTTGGGTTGGCGTGCATATTGCGCTCAACGGTTTCCCAACTTCCCGATTTTAAATCCATTTCGATGCCGATAGGTTTTAAGCTTGAGCGGATAGCCTGGGCTAAATCACGGCGTGTGGTATCACCGCTGGCATACCAGAGTGTCAGTTTTGCCACTTTGCCGTCTTTTTCACGCAGGCCATCTTTATTCAGCTTCCAGCCCGCCTCTTCTAAAATAGATTTGGCTTTTTCGGTGTCGCCATCTTTAAAGGCGGAATCAGGGCTATTCCACGGTAGCCCTGCCACACCTGTATAAGCGGGAACAGCAAAACCTTCGAGGACAGATGCGGCTAATAATTTACGGTCAAAAGCGTAATTAATCGCCTTACGCACCGCAACATCAGAGGTAATATCATTCCCCACAGGGTTACCCTGTGCATCTTTTCCACCTGCTGGTGGAATTGGGAAGGAAATACCACGGTTTTCCACACTATAGCGCTCCACTAACTTCATGTTTTTAACGTTATTAGCATTGGCAGCCACCGCTGCGGGAATACGGACAATTTCCAGCTGGTTACTTTGTGCCGCAGCAAAGGCCGCATCTTCATCAAGGAAGACGAAAACCATTTTATTGAAATCATTTTTTGGCCCAGCGTAGTACGGGTTTTGCTCAACAATTAATTGCTGCCCTGGCTGGAACGCCACTAAACGGTATGGTCCTGCGCCAATTGGGTTATGCGCATAGGTTTTTGCATCGTATTTATCAGCACAAACAATCCCAAGGGAGCCTAATACATTGATAAAAGTACTTTGTGGAGAAGATAAGGTGATTTTGACGGTTAATGGGTCAATTTCCTCAGCTTTTGCAAAGTTACCCATATCCACTTTGCCGCCGCTCGCAGCGGCATTATTGTAGGTAAATACTACATCTTTTGCAGTTAATGGCGAACCATCTGAAAATTTCAATCCTTTTTTTAGCGTTAATGTCCACTCTTTCCCATCGGCATTGTGTTGGTAGTTTTCCAGCATATAGCTGTGCCATGAAAGGTCGGCTTTTTGTTTGAGTAATGGGCTGTGTAACAGAAGGTAGCTGCCGTGGCTCCACCCGAGCATTGGGTCAAAACCTTCAGTCGGTTCTGCGCCAATCGCTAAACGTAATGTTTGTGAATGAGCTGGTTCTGCGGCCTGTGATGGCAGCGTCAGCCCCATTAAACACATAGCCGCAACGATATTTTTAATCATACATCCCTCGATAGTTTGGTTTTATTTTTATCACTAAATAAAAATAAAACATCATCAGGCAGTTAATGATATTGGTAACCATTAATTGCCGCTATTGGTGAGATATTCACTGTGCGTAGAGTAACAATGTTTAGTTATATTAAATTTTAAACCACGCTTTCTACGTTCTATATCAATAGAACTTCGAATTTAATGAATAATTCGTAAAAACTCAGCCCCTTTTTGATTTACCTTAATAAATCAAAAAGTAAAATTTACGCTTCCACGTCTTTATCAAATTCAATAGGCGTGGAGTTTAACGATAAATCAGTTATAAAAGACCGGTCATTAGACTGCCTTGATTGCAACCGAAATTGCGATGGCGTCATGGCGTATTTTTTCTTAAATACATCACAAAAATAGGCATTGCTACCAAACCCACATCGATGGCTAATTTGAAATACCGAATAATTTGAGAAGGTTAAATAATTTAATGCCATTCCCATTCGCACATCCAATAATAATTGGCGGAATGATACCCCTTCTCGATTAAGGTGCCTACGCAACGTCGATGGTGTGGTAAATAAGACCTTAGCCACATCCTCTAAGTGCCATTTTTTCTGCGGTTCTTGGGTAATTAAATGGGTAATGGCTTGGTTTTTCGGCTCATCATAATTAAAGCGGAAAATGTTGAGAATATCGACGCCCGCTTGGTATATCGCCAGTAAAATAAAGTACAGGCTTTGCTTCATTAACAACGCTTCTTGAGATTGGCTTTGTTGTTTTAATGGTAAACATTGCTTGAGCAAACTGAAATTATCACTGACCGTTTCAGGGGTTAATACCTGAAACGTGGGAACGTGGCTCGTTAGCGGCGCGCCTGACTTCATTAAGGTCTTTAATAATAAAAAGACCGATTCTAACTCTGAGTCCGCAATCGACAGTGTGTGCAGCTCAATCGATTGATTAGATGCGCACTCCATATTGCAGGAGACTTGGCTGTATTTTGGAATAATGAGCGTCAAATTAGACTGAACATCAATAGATTGACCATTAATCACCACATTCCCTTTCGCTCCTTGCAGCATGGCTATCATCGCGCTTTCAATATAAAACGCTTTTAACACCATTTGGCTTGATGAAAGAAAATATTTATATTCCATAATCTCAATAAACTTTGGTCAAAGTCAGAAATCATCTGCTAGAAAAAGCAGCTTGATGGGCAGACAGAAATACAGCCATTCAGATAAATAGCAAATAATTACGCTAGTTAATGGCTTCCGCTACCTTGCTAGAATGCGGCTCAGAATATAGTCCTGTTAAGTAAAAATCGCAATATAGAGATCCGCTCATTTTTTACTGTTATTTTATGCATTGTGCATTTTTCTAAATAAATTGCTATTTAATTGAAAGGCAATTTTCGATAGAAGGTGTAAAATCGCGCGTCAGATGAATACGAGCCTATAACGCATCATTATAGATAATTATTTTTCGTGTTCATTCACATCCTACCCTACTTGCATTGGCTTATACCACTTAGGGGCTGTTTATCTTTGCTGCTGATTTTTACAGCTAAAAAAGGTCAAAAAAAACAATTCAAAAAATAGATAAAAGTGTGTCAATCAAGCTGACTTATTATTTGAGTTAAGTATTGTGCATAAATACTGCCCTACGGGTTCGATTAAAGCACGTTTCACTCATTTGATGCGACGTTGAGAGACTCTTGCCTAAAATGGCTTTAATTCGAATAAAAATTGACCATCAAAGATAAACAGCCCCTAAAGCCCAAACCATTCGGTGAGGGGTATAACTAAACATGTTCGCGTATTGTTCATTACCTGATTTGCAGGAGAAAGTATGTCTGAGTTTTCAGGATCAGGTTGGTTAGCTGAGATTTTTTTACGCTATGAACTCAAACGGGGTACAACACGCCTGACCGATAAACAACATATCGGCCCTTTAATGGTGCAAAGGCCATTTTACCCCGAACCAAGGGTTGCCCACACCTATTTACTTCATCCCCCTGGTGGTGTGGTGGGTGGAGATAAACTCCTGATTAATATTGACGTGCAGCCGTATGCCCATTCACTGCTGACCACCCCAGGTGCGACCAAATTTTATCGCAGCGCAGGCGGTATTGCCCGACAAGTACAGAATTTAACGGTTGCCGCTGAGGGCTTTTTAGAGTGGCTACCGCAGGAAAATATTTTTTTCCCTGATGCACAGGTTAGGCTAGAAACCCATATACACGTCGCTGCATCATCAAAATTTATCGGCTGGGAAATTCAATGTTTAGGCCGCCCTGTTTTGGGGGAATGGTTTGAAAATGGCGATGTGCGTGGGCGCTTTAATTTTTACATTGATGACACCCTTACGCTGACTGAATCCCTGTTTATCGATGGCACACAAAAACAGTCTGCTGTCATGCGTGAGTTTCCCATGATGGGGTCGATGTACATTTACCCTGCCAGTGATGAATTAAAAGAAAAAATCCAACAACATTTAGGTGATTTTTTATCCCCAACGGATAGCCCCATTGAGTATGGGCTAACGGATGTGGATGGCATTTTAGTTTTACGATTATTAGGCACGCAAACTGAGCCGATGATGGCGTGTTTTGCCCATATTTGGCAAACCACGCGGCAGTATTGGCTAGGTTATTGCCCTGAACCTCCCCGTATTTGGGCAACATAAATTTTTCGTTTTAGGAGCAAAAATGGAACTCACCCCAAGAGAAAAAGATAAGTTATTGCTTTTTACCGCAGGCCTTGTCGCTGAAAGGCGCTTAGCCCGTGGGTTAAAACTGAATTACCCAGAAGCCGTTGCCCTAATAAGCTGCGCCATTATGGAAGGCGCACGTGACGGAAAAACGGTCGCCCAACTAATGAGCGAAGGCAGAACGGTGCTCAGTGCGGAGCAAGTCATGGAAGGCGTGCCTGAAATGATCAAAGACATTCAAGTGGAATGCACATTCCCTGACGGCACAAAACTTGTGTCCATTCACGACCCAATTGTATAGGCGGCAATATGATCCCCGGTGAAATTAAAGTGAATCAGGCTTTAGGCGACATCGAACTGAATGCGGGTCGTGAAACCAAAACCATTCAAGTGGCAAATCATGGTGATAGACCGATTCAAGTCGGCTCTCATTACCACTTTTATGAAGTGAATGATTTTTTGAAATTTGAACGAGACGGCACGCTCGGTTTTCGTTTAAACATCCCTGCGGGTATGGCGGTGCGTTTTGAACCAGGCCAAAGCCGCACGGTGGAATTGGTGGCATTTAGCGGTAAACGAGAAATTTACGGCTTCCATGGCAAAGTCATGGGTAAATTAGAGAGTGAGAAATAACCATGAAAACCATCTCACGGCAAGCGTATGCGGATATGTTTGGGCCAACCCAAGGCGACCGTGTACGCTTAGCAGATACAGAACTGTTTTTAGAAATTGAAAAAGACTTCACCACCTATGGGGAAGAAGTCAAATTTGGTGGCGGTAAAGTCATTCGTGATGGTATGGGGCAAAGCCAAGTCACTAGCGATAAATGTGTCGATGTGCTGATCACCAACGCCATTATTTTAGACCATTGGGGCATCGTTAAAGCCGATATCGGCATCAAAAATGGCCGTATTGCAGGTATTGGTAAAGCGGGTAACCCTGATGTACAGCCGAATGTGGATATCGTGGTTGGCCCTGGTACAGAAGTGGTCGCGGGTGAAGGCAAAATTGTCACCGCAGGCGGCGTCGATACCCACATTCACTTTATTTGCCCGCAGCAAGCCGAAGAAGGCTTAGTTTCTGGTGTCACCACCTTTATTGGTGGTGGAACAGGCCCTGTCGCAGGCACTAACGCCACAACGGTCACACCGGGCATTTGGAATATGTACCGCATGTTAGAGGCCGTAGATGAGCTGCCAATTAACGTGGGGCTATTTGGTAAAGGCTGCGTAAGTCAACCCGAAGCCATTCGTGAGCAAGTGACCGCAGGCGCAATTGGCCTGAAAATTCACGAAGACTGGGGCGCAACCCCGATGGCAATCCACAACTGCTTGAATGTCGCCGATGAAATGGACGTGCAAGTGGCAATTCACTCCGACACCTTAAACGAAGGCGGCTTCTACGAAGAAACAGTAAAAGCCATCGGTGGGCGCGTGATCCACGTGTTCCATACAGAAGGCGCAGGGGGCGGTCATGCCCCTGACGTGATCAAATCCGTTGGGGAGCCAAATATTTTGCCCGCCTCGACCAACCCAACCATGCCGTACACCATCAATACAGTGGACGAACATCTGGATATGTTGATGGTGTGCCATCACCTTGACCCGTCAATTCCTGAAGATGTGGCCTTTGCTGAGTCACGTATTCGCCGTGAAACCATTGCCGCCGAAGATATTTTGCATGATATGGGGGCGATTTCCGTGATGTCTTCGGACTCCCAAGCTATGGGGCGTGTTGGGGAAGTGATTATGCGCACGTGGCAATGTGCCCACAAAATGAAATTGCAACGCGGCACGATGGAAGGCGATACCCCAGACAGCGATAACAACCGTATTAAGCGCTACGTGGCGAAATACACCATCAACCCTGCGTTAGCCCATGGTATTGCTCATGAAGTCGGATCGATAGAGAAAGGCAAATTAGCCGATATCATCCTGTGGGACCCCGCATTTTTTGGCGTCAAACCTGCGCTTATCATGAAAGGTGGCCTTGTGGCGTATGCGCCAATGGGGGATATCAACGCCGCCATTCCAACGCCGCAACCTGTGCATTACCGCCCAATGTATGGCGCTCTCGGTAAAGCGAAGTACCAAACCTCGATGATTTTTATGTCAAAAGCGGGGATTGAGGCGAGCGTCCCCGAAAAGCTTGGCTTACAAAGCTTAATCGGCCGTGTTGAGGGTTGCCGCAATATCAGCAAGGCCTCCATGGTGCACAACAGCTATGTGCCGCATATTGAGCTAGACCCTCAAACCTATATTGTTAAAGCCGATGGCGTACCGCTGGTGTGTGAGCCAGCCACTGAGTTGCCAATGGCACAACGTTACTTTTTATTCTGACCCCTGATTAAGAGCCAGAAAATGAAAAAATTTATTAAAGTCGTTCCACCAGAACAACAGACAGACACTGAATTGTCCCTATGCTTAACCATGGATGAACGCACCAAAAGCCGCTTAAAAGTCACCTTAAGTGATGGGCAAGATGCGGGGTTATTTTTACCCCGTGGCACCATTTTAAAAGAAGGGGATATTTTAGCGACAGAAGACGATGAACAGGTCGCCATTATCGCAGCAAAAGAGCAAGTTTCCACCGTTTACAGCGATGACCCTCTGTTACTGGCACGGGTTTGCTACCACTTAGGTAACCGCCATGTTCCTCTGCAAATTGAAGCAGGCTGGTGCCGTTATTTTCACGACCATGTTTTAGACGATATGGCGCGTGGATTAGGTGCAACGGTCAGTGTGGGTCTGGAAAAATACCAACCAGAACCAGGGGCTTATGGCGGTTCATCGGGTGGTCATCATCACCATCATCATGACCACGATGATCACCATCACCACCACTAATCAGATTCAGGGAGTGTATCGATGCTAGCGGATTTGCGTTTATACCAATTAGTCAGCCCGTCCTTACCTGTGGGGTCATTTACCTATTCCCAAGGGTTAGAATGGGCGATAGAAAAAGGCTGGGTGACAACGCCAGATACCCTCGCCAATTGGCTAACGGCACAAATGACTCACGCAATCGCGACATTGGAACTCCCTGTTCTGCGGCAAATTCACGCCAATCTTTCACGCTCTGACTGGCAGCAGGTGACTTATTGGTGTGACTTTATTATTGCCAGCCGTGAAACCAAAGAGCTTCGCCAAGAAGAGCGCCAGCGAGGCATTGCCTTTGCCCGCTTGCTCCCCCAACTGGCGATTGAGCTTGATGCCACGGCATTAGCGTGCGTGAAAAAAACACAATTAATGGCCTTTGCCCTTGCCGCCACGCATTGGAACATTGACGTTGAAAAGCTGTGCACCGCCTACACGTGGGGCTGGCTGGAAAACACCGTGATGTCTGGCGTGAAATTAATTCCACTGGGTCAAAGCGCGGGGCAACATATTTTGTTTACCCTTGCCGAACGTATCCCTGAAATTGTGGCGCAATCTGCCACATGGACGGTTGATGATATCGGCAGTTTTACCCCTGCACAAATCATTGCCAGCAGTCGGCATGAAACCCAATACACTCGACTTTTTCGTTCATGAGAAAACACACAATGCAAGAATATAACCAACCCCTGCGAATTGGTGTCGGTGGCCCTGTTGGTTCAGGGAAAACCGCCCTATTAGAAGTTTTATGTAAAGCGATGCGCGATACTTACCAAATTGCCGTCGTGACCAATGATATCTATACCCAAGAAGATGCCAAGATCCTTACCCGTGCCGAAGCATTAGACGCCGACCGCATTATTGGTGTGGAAACAGGCGGCTGCCCTCATACCGCCATTCGTGAAGATGCGTCGATGAACTTAGCCGCGGTTGAAGAATTAGCCATGCGCCATAAAAATCTGGATATTGTATTTGTGGAAAGTGGCGGCGATAATCTGAGCGCCACATTCAGCCCAGAGCTGGCGGACTTAACCATTTATGTTATCGACGTCGCAGAAGGCGAAAAAATCCCACGTAAAGGCGGCCCAGGGATCACCCATTCCGACTTATTAGTGATCAATAAGATTGACCTCGCTCCCTATGTTGGCGCGTCATTGGAAGTGATGGAAGCCGATACCGCCAGAATGCGCCCAGTGAAACCGTATGTTTTCACGAATTTAAAGAAACAAGTCGGCTTAGAAACCATTATCGAGTTTATTATCGATAAAGGCATGTTAAGGCGTTAATCGCTTTCGCCACAGAGAATAGGCTTATCTAGCCTGATTTTCTGTGGTTTTTATCCATATTCACTTCATGCTATACCTGATTCAGTAAAACAGAATGGGTACTGGTGAGAGGTTTACCAAACACACCGTAAAGCCCTGTCGTTCAGGCTGGGGAGGATGTCAATGAAGCTCAGAAGCTAATAACCGGATATATGATCGCATATTACAACCGAGTCAGGCCTCATCAATAGAGTAATGGATTCACGCCCAATAAATCTGAACGACTATTTTGGAAAAACTCGAAAACAGTGGCCAAATTTTATTGACCACTGCACGTTTATTTTATGGGAGATCAACTTATTGCTGATATTAATTTTTAACTTTTTCTGTTAAATCATCACTATAGGTTTCTTTCGTAGCACAGACGCAAGCTATTGTCACTAAAGCCATGCACGCTAAAAATGCAGAGATAGGCCATGAATTCCCCCCCGACCATACCAGTAAAAGCGTTGCAATCATTGGAGTAAGTCCACCCACAACATTTGCGAGTTGGAAACCTAAAGACACACCGGTATACCTGACTTTTGTATCAAACAACTCAGAGAAAAATGCGGGTTGTACACTAAACATCATTCCTAATCCGACTGAATAACAGAATGAGGTGGCGAACATAAACATTTTAACGGAGCCGCTATCAATCATCCAAAATAAAGGAAAAGCAAAGATAAAAGTAATTGTGGCACCCGCTAAATAAACAGGCCGACGCCCGATTTTATCCGATAACCAACCAAAGAATGGGAAGGTAAAAATGCCACAAAAACTCGCTAGCAATAAACCGTTTAATGCTGTTTCACGAGTGAAATCTAACTCACGAGTCACATACGACATGAAAAATGCCACAGTTAGCCACCCTAACACAATTTCCCCCATGCGCATGCCCATGGCTAGAAATACAGATTTACGGTAATGCTTTAATACTGTTAATACTGGGTATTTTTGTTCTTTCGTTTGGGTTGTTTCTTGTTGGCGTTGGTTTTCTTTAAACACTGGGGTTTCTTCAATATTTGATCGGATATATAACCCAATAAATAATAACAAAATACTCACTAAGAAAGGCATTCTCCAACCCCAGGACATTAAATCATCCTCTGGCAACATGACAACTAAAGCAAAAACTCCCGTTGCAATAAACAGCCCTAATACATTCCCTAATTGAACAAAGGTACCAAAAAAACCTCGACGATGACGTGGCGCATATTCCGTAATTAGTGTTGTCGCACCTCCCCACTCACCTCCGATGGCAAAACCTTGGCAAAGACGTAGAAAGATTAAGAGTAACGGAGCCGCATTTCCTATCGATTCATAAGAAGGGATTAATCCAATGCAAAAAGTGGATATTCCCATAATCATCAACGAAATCACCAACGATTTTTTACGGCCTATTTTGTCTCCATAGTGACCAAAAACGATGGCACCAATAGGACGACTCACAAACGTGATAGACAACGTTAAAAACGAAACGATCAATGCCATTAACGGCGATAAATTTGGGAAAAATAGTGTTGGAAAAACTAATGCCGCTGCTGTGCCATAAATAAAAAAGTCATAAAACTCAATGGTTGTTCCTGCTAGTCCTGAGCCAAGAACGGTAACAAGCTTACGTTGCTGCTTTTTTTCTTGTTCACTTTCTTCATGTACCTGAGCTGTACTTGTCGTGGGTGTTAGTAGTGTCATTTTCAAATCCTCTACACGGTGATTATCGGTGTGCTTGCATTCGTTATATTATGTAAATATTTTGTTGTTTGCTAACTCGAGTTAGCTGATAATAGCAAAGGATATGATTGCTCAAAGTTATTATTTATAATTTTGTGATGACGATCTTTTAATCTCTTATATTGCTTTGATTTATAAATCAAAAATATTTTATTCATTAATATAACATTATATTTTCACTGATTTCATACAAAAAATTGAAGGTGAGCAAACTCAGCACAACAACTCAAACGAACACAACAGAAGAAAATTAAACAAATCATTAACATTCGAAAGATGTCAAAATAAAACCAAGCTCTTCGCAAAATAATAGATATAAAAATAAATACTTGAATTACAATGAATTAAAAAACCAACCATGATATTCATCACATATTTAGTTTAAACAAATTGTGTTACACAACCAATAATAATATTTTGCTAACTCGAATTAGCACACTTGGCACACTCAGCATTTATCATCAGGAGAGCTTCCTATGTTGACTTTTACTCCCCCTAACCGTCCAAAATTAATAACAACTCAACCCAATGAAGTATTATTGGTGACAAATGCTGACTTACGCGAACCTGCGAATGTGACCTGTTGGCCCACGCAGTCTCTGTATGAACAGCGCTTAGCCGATGCGCTAAACACCCTTGGCTACCAAGTCAAACGGGCGCACCCCGTGGATAAAGAAAGAGGACATGGGTTCATCAGTAACCAGCGAGAAGGAAGTGATATTTTTGCGCAAATAGCACCTGATGCCCCCGTTATTGTGTTATTAACGGCATGGCAATATTCACACCATATTGCCCCTTCATTAGTCCATCATCGCGGCCCAATTTTATTGTTAGCCAACTTTGATGGCACATGGCCAGGGCTAGTTGGTATGCTGTGTATGGCGGGTTGTTTAACAAGTTTAGGCTGCCATTATTCACGGTTGTGGTCTGAAACATTCACTGATGAATTCTTTATGAAAGGATTACAGACGTGGCTTGATGATGGTTTTCTCAATCATAAATTGGATTATTTATACCCGCTAAAAGCAACTGATGCCGTTATGGGAACCCCTGAGGGCAAAATTGGCCGTGAAATGGGCCAAGCCATGTTGCGTGATAAAGCTATTATTGGTTTATTTGATAGTTTTTGCATGGGGATGATTAATGGTGTTTTCCCACAAAAATCAATGATTGATATTGGAATGCCGATTGAATCCTTATCTCAATCCGCCTTGCTAGTAGAAATGCAAAAAGTACCACAATCCCTACGAGAAGCCTGCTTGGCATGGTATCAATCCCAAGGAATGACATTTAAATTTGGCACAAACCACAGCAACGAATTAACCCGTGATCAAGTATTAGAACAGTGTGCCATGATGATTGCGATGGCTCGGTTCACAAAAAGATTTGGTTTAAGCGCTGTTGGGGTGCAATACCAACAAGGCTTGAAGGATAGTTGTGCTGCCTCTGACTTTGCAGAAGGCGCTATCGGTAACTCTGCACGCTTCCCTATTCCCGATGAAAACGGTGAAATCATTGCTCCAAACTTGCCTATCACCTGTATTAATGAAGTGGATATGGGTAGCGCTATTCCGCAAGTCATTATGGCTAAGCTATTGCAATCATTAAATATTGCTAGTGAAACAACATTACATGACATTCGTTGGGGAAGCGAGTATGAAGGCACTTTCTATTGGGATTTTGAAATTTCAGGCGCAGTTCCATTTGCACACCTAAAAGGCGGTATTGCTGGGGCAACAGGTTATCGTCAGCCGCCAATGTTCTTCCCTTTTGGCGGTTCCACAATCGCAGGGCAAGGGAAAAAAGGCCGCTTTATCTGGGCTCGTGCCCACTATGAAGGGCTCCAAGTGGTTATGCATATTGGGACTGGTACCGCCGTTGAACTTCCAGATGCCGAATTTGAACGCCGCCGCTTAGCAACAAACTATGAATGGCCATTATTAAATGCTGTACTTGATGGTGTTTCCCGTGATTCATTAATGGCGGGGCATCAAAGTAACCACCTGTCGATTGCCTATGTTGATGAGGACGTTTTAGGTAACGTAGTCCAAGCCTTTGCAGCACAAGCGATGACGCAAAATATTCATGTGTTGATTGCTGGGGATGCCCGTAGATATTTTATCCATCAATAAATAAAAAAATAAGGAACATGTTATGACTGACCCTCTTTTCTCACTACAAGATAGAATAATTATTGTCACCGGTGGATTAGGGCAACTTGGCGTACAGTACGTCAAAGCCCTGCATGAGCGTGGGGCCAAGGTTGCTGTATTAGCAACCCACGTTACACAAGTGCGTCTGACTCAGGTATTAGGCTCATTGAAAGACTCTCCTCGCATCGCATGCTATGAAGTTAATATTACAGATAAATCAAGTATTAATGGCGTATTAGATCGCATTGAATCTTCATGGGGAACACCTGATGGTTTAGTGAATAATGCAGGTATCGATACCCAACCAAGCGCGCCACCTGAAGTATCAGGCCCATTTGAAGATTTTCCGGAAGAGGTTTTCCGTGAAGTGGTTGATGTAAATCTCGTCGGAACCTTTTTGATGACCCAGCAAGTCGGAAAACGCATGAGAAAGGCACAAAAAACTGGGTCCATCGTCAATATTGGTTCGATTTATGGTGTTGTGTCACCTGTTCAAGATATCTATAGCTATAAAAAGGAGGATACGGGTATTCCTTTTATTAAGCCTGTTGCCTATGCAGCCGCAAAATCAGGTATCTATAATTTTACCCGTTATTGTGCAACTTATTGGGGAAAAGAAGGTATTCGAGTGAATACATTAACGCTTTCTGGCGTTGCTCGGCAGGATCAAGATCCACGATTCCAAAAAAATTACACTGACCGCATTCCAATTGGTCGCATGGCTAATCCCGATGAATTTAATGGTGCTATTGTCTTTATGCTTTCTAACGCATCTTGCTATATGACTGGCGCAAACCTTGTTATTGATGGAGGCTGGACAGCATGGTAAATCAACAGCAAGACAAATGGGCTAAATTTCGCGGGATTATGTCTGCCATTGTGACCCCAATGCATGACAACGAAGATATAAATACGACAGCATTAGCCATGCTTGTGGAGCACCAAATCGCCCGTGGTGTTGAAGGGTTTTATTGCTGCGGGTCATCTGGTGAAGGTCCACTGTTACATTTAGATGAACGAAAACAAGTCCTTGAAACCATTATCACTAGTAGTAAGGGAAAAGTGCCTGTCATTAGCCACATTGGAGCCCCGAGAACTCAAGATGCCGTCGAATTAGCAAAACATGCGCAAAGTGTGGGGGCGAGTGCCGTTTCTTTAGTCCCTCCTTACTATTATAAATACAGTAATGAAGCGATCATTCGGTATTACCAACGTATTTTAGATGAAACATCGCTGCCAGTTATTTTGTATAACATTCCTCAGTTTACAGGGGTCGAGCTAGACCTTGAAATGGCAAAGACGTTATTTAGCAATGAACAAACATTGGGGGTGAAGCATACCTCTCACAACCTTTACGCCTTAGAACGTATGGTGGATAAGCACCCTGAAAAAGTTTTCTTTAATGGTTTTGATGAAATTTTTCTTTCCAGTTTGGCAGCAGGGACCACGGCAACAGTGGGGACAACCGTGAATATTCAGCCTGAACTTTTTCTCGCGGTTCGCCACTGTTTTGCTAAAGGGGATTTTTTCACTGCACAAAAACTGCAGCATCAAATCAACGATGTCGTTGAAACCATGGTCAATAACGGTATTTTTCAATCAACAAAATACTTGGCAGGACTAGAGCTCGACTATTTAGGCCCTGTAAGAGAACCGTTTATCCCTCTGAATGTACAACAAAAACAAGCACTCGATAGCTTGAATTCCCGTTTACAAGAATATATCCACGCAGCACGTGCCTTAATCTAGTGAATCAATGAGCCCTTATTCTCGGGGCTCAGTCTCCCTTAGATATCCCTAGCGACCGATAAAGGCCGATAAATTAACGTCATTGGCACTGTTATTTTCACATTGCTCTTATCACCTTGAAGCTTATTTTGCATTAGATGAAAGGCATGTTGTGCCCATGCATCTTCATTCTGCCCCATGGACCAAACCGCATTTGGTAAAAAACCGAGCATGTCGCTTTCATCAAAAGTACCTATCGGAATTTCCTGAGGAATAAACCCATAAACCTGACGGAGTGCGCTCAATGTCCCTTCTAAGATAGGCAATGACGAAGTAATGAAAGCGGAGGGGGGTTGCTTATTTTTCTTTAAGAATTCATGCATTAAATGTTGCCCATCTTCTTTACGATTATGGCGCGCAGTTAAAACCCAGCTCTGCCGCTCTGGCATTTCATTTAAATAACCTTGTAAACGGCTCTGAATTGACGGTTGTTGGGTATCACCCGCAATAAAAAATAAAGGCTCAACGTTGACGGCCTTTTTAATGGACTGAACTAATGTTTTACTACCGCTATAGTTGTCACTTAGCACCAAAGGAACGTCCATTTCGCCGAAGTCTCGGTCTAAAAATATAATAGGCCGCTTACGGGCTAATTTTCGATGATGTAGCTGAGTTTCTAAAGAAGAAGGGACAATAAATAACCCATCAACATTGCGTTCTAACAAGCTCCGAACGACTTCTTTTTCGTGTTTAGGGTCACTATAAGAACAAGCAATAATCAGCTGATATCCTGCTTTTTGACAACAGGTTTCAAGTTTTTCAGCTAAAGTTGAGAAAAATAAATTCGATAACCGAGGAACAACAAGAGCAAGCGTGTCAGTTTTGTTTAGTTTCAAACTGCGAGCCGCGTAATTAACCACCAGTCCATGGGTTTCAACATAAGACTGAATCCGTTCTTGGGTCGCTTTGCTAATACGGTATTGCTCCGCTTTTTGACTTAAAACTAACCGAACCGTCGTCACTGATAGGTTTAAATCGTTCGCAATTTGCTCAACAGTTTTTGCCATAAGTTCGCTATAATCATTTATAAATAAATTTAAGTATAAACTAATTCGAGTTAGCAATATAGACTAGGCATACAACTGTTAAACTGAGTGCACGAAAAAACACATAAATGACCACGCACGCTGACACCTTCCTTTTGAGCAAAACAAGTCAATATACTGACGATAACAGCAATTGAGTATAAGGGTGCTTTGGTTGCGTAAAAATCGCATCAACGCTGCCCATTTCCACAATTTTTCCTGACTTCAGTATCACAATGCGGTGGCTAATATGCTGTACCACCCCCAAGTCATGGGAGATAAACACCATCGCCAACCCCAGCTTTTGCTGTAACGAAGACAACAAGTCCAACACTTGAGCTTGCGTCGTCACATCAAGGGCCGAGACAGGCTCATCACAAACGAGGATATCGGGTTCACAGGCCAATGCTTGGGCAATTGAGATACGTTGCCTTTGCCCGCCAGACAATGAGGCGGGCCTACGTTTCAATAGCTGACTATCGAGCGAAACTAAAGATAACAGTTCATTTATTCGCTGTTGTTTCTGCACAGCGGTGAGTGTCGAATGCAGTTCAAGCGGCTGCAACAGCACTTGCTCCACCGTATGTTGCGGATCAAAAGAACTTAATGGGTCTTGCACAATCGTTTGAATTCGCGGACGAAGCGCTCTACGCTGACGCTCTTTTAGCGTACTCCACGGCTGGTTAAGTAACTCAATACGGCCATTACTCGGTGTTTGCAATGCTAAAATCAGTTTGCCTAATGTCGTTTTGCCTGAACCTGATTCGCCAACAATACCGAGTGTTTCCCCCCTTTTAAGGGTCAAGGAAATATTATCAACCGCCTGTAATTTTTGCCCATTTGGTAATCGAAAAGCACGAGAGACCTGATCAACGGATAACACCGTATCAGGTTCTGCACCTACTGATGATGAGGTCGCGGGTTCTGACCAATTTGCTAGAGGATCACGCCCTGTCAGCCAAGTTCCTCGTGAATGCCGGGTAGGCACAGATGACAATAATTTTATTGTGTAAGGGTCCTGGGGAGATTTAAGCACCTGGTGAACATCCCCACTTTCTCGCGGGCGCCCATGCTGCATCACTATCACTCGGTCGGCGATATCGGCGACGACCGATAAATCGTGAGTGATTAATAAAATGCCAATCCCTAACTGCGCTAATGATTTAAACTCTTCCAATATTTGCTTTTGAATAGTGGCATCCAACGCAGTCGTCGGTTCATCCGCAATTAATACCCGCGGTTGTCCCGCCAATGCAGATGCGATTAGCGCCCTTTGACGCAACCCACCCGATAATTCATGGGGGTACATTTGTGACCGATTAAGGGGGTCAGGTATTCCAACCATCTCGAGTAAGGCGTTAACTTTTTGGGGGATTTCGCTACGTGACGCTAATCGATGAGCCAGTAGTGGCTCTGCAATTTCTTGACCTATTTTGCGTAAGGGATCTAAAGACGTCAGAGCATCTTGTAACACAAAACCAATTTCTCGTCCGCGTATCTTTCGCCAATTAGATTGGCTTTGATGGCGTAAATCAATTTCGTGGCTTGCCCCTTGAGGGTCAGTGTGAAGCAGTGCTAAGCGTTTAGCAGAGACCTCTGCGTTATCCCCCGTAAGGCCGACTAACGTGCGAGCTGTTACGGATTTTCCTGAGCCCGATTCCCCAACTAATGCAATAATTTCACCCGCATGTAATGTAAAAGAGACCCCAGAAACTGCGTGAAAATTTTCATTTTGCGATAAAAAACGCACATGCAAGTCTTCAACCTGCAAAACCGCTCGGCCTTGTTCCGTGATGTTAGGATTCATTAAAATTCACCTCGCGCAATCAATCGCTGTATGCGTCTTCCCATCAATGTAATGGTGATCACTGATAATGCAATCACCGTTGCTGGCATTAAACTTATCCATGGCGCACTGTCTAAATAGTTTCGGCCATCCGCAAGTAAAGCCCCCCATTCTGCGGTTGGCGGAGTAACTCCCAACCCTAAGAAACTCAATGCCGAAGCGGCTAACACCGCATGACCAACACCAATGGTGGCTAATATGAGTAACGGGCGCAGTGTATTGGGAATAATATGTCGAAAAATAATACGGTTTGCTGGCATTCCGAGTGCAACAGCATGCTCAACATAACCAGAGGATTTCACCAGTAAGACTTGCGAACGGACTAGGCGCGCATAACCTGCAATTGCCGCAATCCCAACCGCCAGCAATGTATTTTCGGGCCCACGCCCTAATACCGCTATCACTAATAACGCCAGCAATAAATCTGGAAAAGCCAACATGATATCGAGTAAACGCACCAGTGGTGTACGGATAAACCTCGGGGTCAATACAGCCGCATTGCCTAGTAAGATGCCGCCTAAACATGCAATTAATGTGGCACCTAAACCAATACTGAGTGATAGCGAAGTACCATAAACCACCCGTGTATAAACATCTCGGCCTAATTGGTCTGTGCCAAACCAGTGTTCAGTACTCGGAGGTTGCAAAATAGCCGTTAAATCTACCTCATCCGGTGCATAATGAGTAAACCAAGCTGGGAAAAACATCGCGAGCAACAATATCGTCAACACCATACTTGGTAACAATAGGCCACGATATTTCATGACAAATTGGGAGAGCACCCGCGGCCGCGCCACATTGATTCCATATACATCACTACTCATCAGATAGCCTCCTGTTTACGTAAGCGAGGGTCGATTAACAAATAAAGGCCATCAATCAATAAATTAATCACAACAAATAAAAAAGCAGAAAACATCACGAGCCCAAGTACCAACGGCATATCCCGGTTTTCGATGGCGCCTAACATAATTTGACCAATGCCCGCTCGCCCAAAAACCGTCTCCGTTAATACAGAACCTCCCAGTACCGACGCTAGCAATGTGCCGGTTAAGGTTGATATAGCCAATGCCGCATGGCGCAAGACATGACGAGCCCGTAGCATAAGTTCACTGACTCCCCGCATCCTAACCGTCGTGGCAAAAGGCTGAGCTAATGCCTCTTCCATACCATCACGCAGTACCTGACTTAACACGGCAATTAACGGTAGACTCAACGTAATCACTGGTAATACCAGTGATATCACCCCTTGATTGCCAGTGACAGGAAACCACTGCAATGAAAAACTAAAAATACTGAGCAGTAAAATACCAATCCAATACACTGGGGTACTCAGTAAAATGAGTTCTAAACCAACAATCAGGTCTTTCGCTTGATGCCGACGTCCTGCGGTTAAAACGGCATTAATAATCGAAACCAATAACGCAAAACCTAATCCGCCCAATGCTAAAGGCAAGGTCTCTTTTAACCCATTACCAATCACTGAAATAACAGGTTGACGGTATAAATAACTCTGACCTAAATCCCCTATCAATGCATGCCCTGAATAACTTATGTATTGCTGCCACAAGGGCTTGTCTAAACCAAATTGATGAATAATCTCCGCTCTGACGGTTTCATCAACTACCCCTTCGCTACCCGTTATGACACTAACTGGGTCACCCGGTATAAATTTAACCACCGCAAAAGAGAGTGTTGCCGCGCCCCAAAGCACGGCAATAATCATCAATAAGCGATAGCTAACTAACCGGAACTTACGGTTTAATCCATGCATCATAGAAATTCGGCTTCGCATTAGTCGCCCAGTTAATACCCTGAACTTGTTTAGAGACACCAAGCTGATAAGCTGGGATATAAAGTGGTACAACATAAGCTTGGTCAATAATTTCACGTTGGATTTCATGATATAGACGCTCCCGCTCTGCATCATTCGTTCCTACCGCCTCAGATAATTGCTTATCCAATGTATTCACACGAGCGTGGTTGTTACCTTGTGGTGGCGTAAATGCAGAATGGAATGCGGTACGCAAAATATCGGGTTCAGGGCGAACAAAGAAGTTTGATGCAATATCATAATTACTCGTCGCCGTTCGCTCATTGAATACCCCCGCATCAACAGGGTCAAATTGCAGGTTAAAACCCGCTTTTTTGGCCTGCTGCTGAACCGCTTGGAACAAGGTGACGTCTGCGGCTTCTACGTTCGTGGGTACATAGGTAAAGCGCACAAGCAGCTGCTGGCCATCTTTCGTGCGATAGCCCTCTTTATCTCGCTGGCTCCAACCCGCTTCATCTAATAAGCGCCCTGCTTTTTCAGGGTCATAACCCCATAAATTACGTACGGATGGGTCGTAATACAGCGTTGCTGGCCCTAACACATTATCGGCGGCACGTAATGAACCAAAAAAGGCCGCATTCACCGCGACAGAAGGGTCAATCGCACTTTGGAATGCCTTACGTAATTTCACATCTGAAAATACACCCTTACCTGTATTCAAATACAATACGCGGTTAACACCAGGATTTTCATAAGTGATCACATTCAGCTTGGGGTTATTTTTAACTTGTTTAAAATTCACTGGAGGAACTGCATCAATGGCTTGAATCTGACCGCTGTTTAGTGCTCCCAAACGAACCGAGGCTTCTGGCAAATATTTAAATTCAATGTGATCTAAATACGCGGGGCCTTGATGAGTCGCATAACCAGGCCCCCAATTATAGTCAGCACGCTTGGTTAACTTGCTGCCACTTCCCTTCACAAATGAATCTAAGAGGAATGGCCCCGAGCCCACCAAAGTGAAACTGGTATTTGGGGTATTCTTCAAATATGTCGGCGATTGAATGCCAAGGTACGGTAAGCTTAAGCCTTGTAGTAAGGGTGCAAATGGTTCGTCATAGCGAATCACCACCGTATACTCATCGGGGGTAGTAATGGAAGTAATGGGACCTAATAATGATTTTGAATAATGGGAAATTGTTTTAGGGTCTAAAATACGCTCAAAATTGTACTTAACCGCCTCTGCATTAAACGGCGTGCCATCACTAAACGTGACATCTTTGCGTAAATGGAATACATATTCTTTATTGTTATCGTTGATTTCCCAGCTATCCGCTAGCCACGGTGTAAAGCGGTTGTCCTCTGCTTGGCCCACTAATGAATCTAGCACATTTCGTGACACCACAGCGGCAACTGAATACGCTGTCAATGATGGATCAATAATTGGAGTATCACTGCCTAAGCCCACGGTTAGCGTTCCACCACTGACGGGGGTTTCTGCTGCGGCAAAACTTAAAGGTGCTGCCAATAGACTCAGTGCAACGGTGGCCGTTGTTAAAATATTGGCATTGTTTTTTTCAAAATAGGTATGTCGTTTACTCATCCTTTATTCCTTTTCAAATGGTCGCCGCATAAATTGCGTTAGCTCTACTCTATGAATAGGAATTTAAAGAGAGAAAGAATAAAAAAAACTGAGTTATTTATTTTAATTATAAGGCAATTAAAAAACCGAACTAATTAATCACAATCAAAAACTCATTTAATACAATAAAATCATGTAAACTCAACTTATATCCATTAATTATAGTTAACTAAAAATAGTTATATATCATTTTCATCATTGATTAAATTTGTATTTTCTATTTTAAACGTCTATTTCCCCATAACCAGAAGAAATTATCAATCAACGATAAAACCAAAACAACAAATTGATAAGTAAACATTTTTATATTTTATAAAGATTCAACAACCCTCAATGAATTATATTACCTCAATTAACATTCACACTTTCAATATAACTTATATTTTTTAATTCTTATCGTTTTATAACCACGGTGATATTTTATGAAAAAATCATCTTGTTAAATAAATTTAGTTATAAGGCAGAACAAAATGGCCTCACATCTTATCGACTTTATATTAATTGGTAATAACTTTGGCACTGAAGAAATGCGTCATGTTTGGTCGGAACATAATCGATTAAAAAGCCAAGTAGCGGTTGAAGTGGCACTGGCGAAAGCCGAAGGCGAACTCGGTTTGATCCCTACAGAGGCGGCGCAATATATCGAACAACACGCAGATGCAGATAAACTAAATATTGAAGAAATTGCGAGCCAAGGCGCGCAAATGAAGCATTCCTTAATGCCAACATTGATCGCGCTGCAAAAACAATGTGGTGAGGCGGGTGAGTACATTCATTATGGTGCAACCACGCAAGATATTGTGGATACCGCCACCATGCTACAGCTAAAGGGCGCATTTAATATCATCGAACGTGATGCAAAAGCACTCGTTACCGCTCTAGCCAATAGCGCCAAACGCTACCAAAACACACCGATGGTTGGCAGAACCCATGGTATGCAAGCACTTCCAACAACCTTTGGTTTTAAAGTTGCCGTTTGGTTAGATGAATTTTTACGCCATCACCAACGCCTAAATGAAATTAAATCACGCGTATTAACCGGAAATATTAGCGGCGCTATTTGTACTTATGCCGCATTTGGCGAAACAGGCCCCGCTGTCGAAAAACGCACATTGGATATTTTAGGGCTAAGCACCCCGACTATCGGGTGGCAATCTGCGCGGGATAGGTTCAGTGAATTCGCCTCCGTTTGTGCCTTAATCAGCGGCACTTTAGGGAAAATCGGGAACGAACTATACAACCTAATGCGTACTGAAATTAATGAAATTGAAGAGCCATTCTCTGCGGGGAAAATTGGTTCTACTACCATGCCTCATAAGCGTAATCCAGCAGCATTGGAAGGCTTGGCGAGCTTGACGCATCCGCTATTAAAGAGCGTCTCTCTCATTTATGAATCCATGCATGTTGAACATGAAAGAGATGCCATGAGCTGGCGCGCTGAGTGGATAGCCTTACCTGAAATTTGTATCTACCTCTCCGCTCAGTTGAAAAATGCCCTTACGGTTATTGAAGGTGTCACCGTCAACGAAAAGCAAATGCGCCGTAACCTTGACCTACAAGGTGGCTTATTACTGTCGGAAAAAGTGATGTTCGAATTAGGCACCAAAATTGGTAAACAAACCGCACACCACATTGTGTATGAGTGCGCGATGCAAGCCTATGAAGAGCAACGTACATTTAAAGACGTATTACAGGCCAATGAGCAGCTAGCTGGATTCATTTCTGAGCAAGAACTCGATGCATGGTTAGACCCGATTAACTATTTGGGTTCAGCACCTCAAAAGGTTGACCAAGTGATTGCCCACGCGAAAACACTCGGTTTATTAGCGGATTAAGAACGAGGTCGTTATGTACCAATACCGTCAATTACTGGCTACCGATGCAACTGCGTTTTACCAATTACTTCATCATGCTTACGCAGAAATTAAGCATTTGGGTATTCGTTTTGATGCGGCGACCGCTGATTTAGCCGCGATGACTCAACACCTCAATAACCACGCCGTTTATGGGATGTTTGAAGACGGTATTTTAATTGCCTCCGTCACCTTGCGTTACCCATGGAGCAAGCAACCCGGCCCATTTGGTTTACCTCATATTGGCTGGTTTGCAACCGCACCAACACATCGAGGCCAACAACTGGGTAAAAAAATATTGACTTGGTTTGAAGATAACATTTTATCACAACAACTGCGTGCGCCAGCTTATTCACTGGGTACGGCACAAAGCCACCCGTGGTTAGTGGATTACTACCAATCTTTGGGCTTTCAGACTGTTGAAAAAAGGGACTTAGGCAAAGGCCACATCACTATTTTTATGCGAAAAATCATTGATCAACAACGTTATACACAATGGTTAGCAATTTCTAATCAACCGGAGAAAACACGATGAAAAAATATATTACGCTGATCGCAGGTCTCGTCACGGCAACGACTTTGCTGACCGCTTGTGATAACAAAACAGAAAAAACGTCTGAAACACAATCCAGCCAAGAACTGCGTATTGGTGCCACGGGGCTCAGCTTCCCCAGTGCCTATAAAAAGGATGGTAAGCTCACGGGTTTTGACGTTGAACTGGCAGAAACCATTGCGAAAGATCTCAATTATAACATTGTCTGGGTTACCTCTGACTTTAGCGGCTTAATGGGTCAACTTGAGGCGAAAAAGCTCGATACTGTCGCGAATGTAGTGTCAATTACACCTGCTCGCCAAGAAAAATACGACTTCACCGCACCTTATAGTTATTACGGCAGCCAGCTCGTGACCAATAAATCAAATGAAGACATTAACACTGTCGATGATTTAAAGGGGAAAACGATCGCTGGGGTTTTAGGTTCTAACCACCTTGTGAACTTGAAAAAAACCTTTGGTGACAATGGTGTCACGATCCGCACCTATGAAAGCCGTGACGCAGCTATGAATGATGCGATTAACAACCGCGTTCAAGCTTACGTCAACTCGCGCCCTATCTTATTAGCCGAAATCAAAGAGAACAACCTGCCATTAAAACTGGTCGGGGAGCCTTTAGTGATTGAAGCCGTCGGTTTCCCTTTCCAAAAAGATGAAAAAGGGAAAGAACTGAAGGCGGCATTTGATAAAGAGCTAGAGGTATTACGCCAAGATGGCCGTTTAAAAGCACTGTCAGAAAAATACTTTGGTGAAGATATCACCGCTAAAGCAGCCAACTAATTAGTCTAGGCGCTGACCGGCCTTTGGGAACTCAGGCCGGCCAATATTGTAAGGCATGAATGATGAATTTAGATTTCGACTATATTGTGCGGATCTTTCCGCAAATTTTAAGCTACCTACCTGTCACGCTATTTCTTGCTATTGTTTCAATGGTTTGTGCGATGACATTAGGGTTGGCGCTTGCACTACTGCGGATTACGGGTATCAAGGCGGTTGTTAAAATCGTCGATTTATACGTCTCCATATTTCGTGGAATTCCAACGCTGGTACAGCTGTTTATTATTTATTTCGGCTTACCTCAAGCCTTTCCCATTTTTAATGGGATGGATGCGTTTACAGCGGCAATTATTGGCTTTAGCCTGAAGAACTCAGCCTATATGGCCGAAATTTATCGTGCTGGATTGACCTCCGTCGACTTTGGGCAGATGGAAGCAGGCTTATCGATTGGTATGCAAAAGCGCCAAATTTACCGTCGCATTATTTTGCCTCAAGCAATGCTGAACACACTGCCTGCAACGGGTAATACCTTTATTTCATTGATTAAAGATACCTCTGTGGCCTTTGCGCTTGGTGTCACAGAACTGTTCGCAGAAGGCAAAATGATCGCCGCTGAATCATTACGTTACTTCGAAACATTCATTGTTGTTGGGCTCATTTACTGGCTCACCGTGCTTATCTATAGCCGTTTACAAACGGTGCTAGAAAAACGCTTAAGCCAATCATTACAACGGTAAGGAATGATGATGATCCGTGTATCGCAACTGAATAAAAGCTTCGGCACCAATACGGTTTTAAATAATATTTCCCTCGATATCCAAGAAGGGGAAGTGGTCGCCATTATCGGCCCTTCTGGCTCCGGGAAGTCCACCTTATTACGCTGCCTAAACCTGTTAGAACACCCTGAATCCGGCATTATACAAATCGGCGATGTCACCTTAGATACGCATAAACATAGCGTAAATGATGCCTATGCATTACGCCGTCAAACCGCCATGGTGTTTCAAAATTACAACCTGTTTAAAAATAAAACAGCACTTGAAAATGTGACGGAAGGATTAATCACCGTTAAAAAAATGGCGAAAAGCGAAGCCGATAAAATCGGTTTAGCGCTGTTGGATACTGTCGGCCTAGCTGAACATAGCCACAAATACCCAGTCACGTTATCGGGCGGGCAACAACAGCGAGTGAGTATCGCCCGAGCCCTTGCCGTCAACCCTTTAGCCATTTTATTTGATGAGCCAACCTCGGCTCTCGACCCAGAAAGAGTATTTGAGGTGCTTCAGGTGATTAAATCCCTTGCTCAGCAAAAAACCACCATGGTGATAGTGACCCATGAAATGGAATTTGCCAAAGAAGTGGCTGACCGCGTGATTTTTATGGCGGATGGACAGATTGTTGAACAAGGCCCCGCAGAGCAAGTTATTCGCTTCTCTGAAAACCCACAAACACGCCGTTTTTTACGTCAATTGACTAATATCGAGCCAATCGACGAATTCAATATATAACCAAAAAAATCCGTAGGCACCTGCGCCTCAATGGGGAGAAACTTAATGAACATTAGCAGCCATGAGCAAGCACTTGCAGATAAAATTCAAGCATTTCGCCACGAAATGCACCGTTTTCCTGAATTATCGAATCAAGAACACCAAACAACGCAGCGTATTCGCGATGCGTTAACGGAAGCTGGGATTACTATTTTACCCCTTCCGTTAGCAACTGGGTTAGTCGCAGAGATTAAAGGCCAACAAGACGGCCCCTTAATCGTGTTACGTTCCGATATTGATGCGCTACCTATTGAAGAGGAGTCTGGTGTTGATTTTGTCTCTGAAAACAAAGGGGTAATGCACGCTTGTGGTCATGATTTTCATGCTTCCGCCGCACTGGGTGCCGCGATTTTGCTGCAACAAAATAGCGCCAATTTAAAAGGTACCGTGCGAGTTCTCTTCCAAGCCGCAGAAGAAACTGGCCAAGGTGCACCAGATCTACTTGCTACTGGGGCATTAGATGGTGCTCTGGCGATATTTGGTATTCATAATGACCCTACTTTGCCAGTCGGTGTAATAGGCAGTAAAGAAGGCGCGCTTACCGCTGGGGTTGATCGCTTCGAAATTAAAATTGCCGCGAAAGGGGCTCATGCTGCGAAGCCACATGAAGGCAATGACCCACTAATTATCATTGCTCAGATTATCAATGCGACGCAATCCATTATCAGTAGAAATGTTTCTTCTGATCAAAACGCCGTGGTGTCGATTACACAAGTTCACAGTGGCAGTACATGGAATGTGATCCCTGATACCGCTTATTTAGAAGGCACGGTGCGTACCTTCAAACAAGCCACCCGAGAGCAAATTGAACAGCGATTACGCCAAATTATCGCTGGGATCGCCGCCACATTTAATGCACAAATCGAATTAATATGGCATCCTGGCCCACCTTCGGTGGTTAACACTGGGGAATGGGTCGATTTAGCCCTGATCCAAGCTGAAAAATCTGGTTTTGAGGCTATCAGAGTCGAAGCAAGCCCGATTGGTGAAGACTTTGCTTTCTACCAACAAAAAATACCAGGCGCATTTATGATGATTGGCTCAGGTGGCCCCTATGCTTTACATCATCCAAAATTCCGTGTCGATGATAAAGCCTTATACCCAACCGCACGTTACCTCGCTCAATTAGCGGAAACAGTACTCAATGAATATCATGGTAAGGCGCAATGATTAGCGAACTAACCACGAGTTTGGCGGAGAAAATCCTTGGGGCCTCTCCGCCTCCTTCAGCCCAGCTCGCCGCAAAAAACGGCATTAAGGATTACCTCGCCGTCACACTCTCCGTGACGGAAGGTCATATTAATGATGCGGGGTGGCAACAACTGAGCGCTCTTTGGCCTGAGCGCGATCCCCGCAGTGTCGCGCTATTACTCGGGTATGCAGGGCATGCTCTCGACTTTGACGATTTTCACGCTAATTTTCGCGGCCACCCATCAACGGTTATTTTACCCGCACTATTCGCTTTAACACCGCAGCAAAATGAGCTTGATAACATACGGTTCTTAAATGCTTACTGTGTTGGTGTCGAAGTTGCGGGTCGATTAGGGCTAGCCATCACGAATCAGCATTACCAACTTGGTTTTCACTCAACAGGAAGTTTAGGTGCCATCGCCGCCACCGCGGCGCTATGTTATTTATTTGCTGCCGATTTAGAAACCACTACCTGCGCACTCGGCCTTGCCGCGACACAATCAACCGCATTGCGTGCCCAATTTGGTTCTGCGGTAAAGCCACTTCATGCGGGGCTGGCTGCACAATCCGCGGTCATCTCATTTCAATTAGCGTCGAGCGGTTTTTCTTCCCGCCCACATGGTGTGATTGATGCTTTTTTAGAAGCAATGAGCCAGCGACAAGCCATGCCTGAACTGCTTATCAAAGATTGGGGAAACCCTTGGCGTATTGAGTCACCGGGGCTTGAATTTAAGCCTTATCCAACGTGTGCAGGTACGCACTCAGCTGTCGCAGTGACTCAGGTGTTACGTGAACGCTGGTTAAGTAGCGGAAAGCCATTAACCGCTCTTCTCGATAACCTTCAACGTATCGATATCGCTTTCCCATTGGGGGGAGATATTGCAGCCAATATCAGGGTGCCAGAAAATGGTATCGAAGCACGTTTTTGCCTTGAATACATTATTGCCGCCATGCTGATTAAAGGGGAGCTGAATTTATGTGATTTTACCGAGCCTGAGCTAGACCCACACATTATGGCGTTAGCTCAACGTGTTAACCGTAACCCTGATAGAAGTGTTCCCCCTGATGTGCTTGCCCCTGAAAAACGTTTTCATCAAGTCACACTGTTTCTTGCGGGTTCAACCCAGTTAAGCCACCGCTTAGACCGCCAGCAGTTTCTCAAATTACCCGTTGATTTAAGGCAAAAATGGCAAAACTGCCTGACAAATGCCACTTACCAAGAAATCGAAGCATGGCTAGAGCTCTGCCTTTTTAATACCCCGCAAAGTACGTCATCGATTAGAAATAAACTCATTGCAAGTTTGAATTAACTTTTTATATCAGGAATACGGCTTAGCATTCCTGATATTAAAGCAAATGATTAGCAAATGCGTGGTAAAGGCTCGCTGTGAGGTAAATCTAATAGCCTTGATGTCCCGAAGATCCCAACTAATTTGACTTGTTTTTGCTCTGTCACACAGCCAATGGTTGCGGCATTTTGGCCTAGAGGATGGCTGTGCAATGCGGCTAACACTGCGCTTTCCGCTTCAGGTTTTACCACAATCACTAGTTTACCTTCATTGGCAAAATTCAGTGGTTCAAGGCCGAGCAATTCACATACGCCCCTAACCGCTGAGGCAACGGGTAAGTCAGCCTCGTTAATCGCCATTCCGCAGCCGCTTGCCTGCGCAAACTCATGCAAAATCGCCGTCACACCGCCCCGAGTGGCATCCCGTAATGCACGTACGCCCTCAATATTACGCAGTGGCTCAATTAATGGCGTCAATACCGCGCAATCGCTACTGAGTTGCGCCTCTAAACCAAGCTGCTCGCGCAGGTTTAAGATGGTCGCACCGTGATCACCTAACGTACCACTGACGATCACTTTGTCACCTGCTTGAATTTGCTGAGCTCCCCACTGAATTTCGCTTGGGATAACCCCGATACCTGCTGTGTTGATAAACACTTTGTCCGCAGCACCACGCTGCACCACTTTGGTGTCCCCCGTGACAATCTGCACCCCAGCCGCTGCAGCCGTTGCTGCCATTGATTCGATGATGGTGGCGAGCTCGGCTAACGGAAAGCCTTCCTCTAAAATAAACCCGCAAGACAGATATTTAGGGACTGCACCACTAACGGCAACGTCATTCACCGTACCGCAAACCGCTAATTTACCGATATTTCCACCGGGGAAAAAAATCGGGTCAATCACATAACTGTCGGTGCTGAACGCAAGGCGATCCCCTAGTGTGGTAAGTTCCGCCAGCGAAAGTCGCGCTTGGTCTTCGCGCTCATTCAACGCTTGGTTAGCGAATGCTTTTAAAAATAGTTGTTCAATTAACTGTTGCATGGCCTGCCCACCGCTGCCGTGGGCCATCAATACCACATTGTTCGCATCATTGCTCATCTATGCCTCCCGACGATATTGATAATAAGCCGCACAAGCCCCTTCCGAAGACACCATTAAGGCACCAAAAGCGGTTTGTGGTGTACAGCGAGTGCCAAATAGTGGGCATTCATTGGGTTTACAGCGCCCCGTCAACACATCGCCACACCGTGCTTGCGGGTCATCCGCCACTTGGTGTGGTTGTACGTGAAAACGGCGTTCGGCGTCAAAGGATTGATAAGCGGCGCTAAGCTGCACACCTGAGCCTGCAATCTCCCCTAAACCGCGCCATTCGCTGGTTTCTTTTAACTCAAACACTTCATCTAATGCCTTGAGTGCTAACGTGTTGCCTTGGTCAGCGACAATACGCTTATATTGGTTTTCCACCTCACAACGTCCATCCGCTATCTGATTCACTAGCATAGATATAGACTGCAAAATATCCAACGGTTCGAACCCCGTTACCACCAGCGGTTTATGGAAGTCGTCAGTAATAAACTGGTAAGGGTGTGCCCCAATCACCATACTGACATGCCCTGGAGCTAAAAAGCCGTCGATGCGAACATCTGGCTGTTCTAATAGGCTTTTTAAGGTTGGGATGATGGTGATGTGCTGGCAAAATACCGTGAAATTGTTCAGTTGACGGCGTTTAGCTTGTTGCAAGGTAATCGCCGTGCTTGGCATCGTAGTTTCAAACCCCAAACCAAAGAAAACGATTTGTTTATCAGGATGTTGCTCTGCTATCCCGAGGGCATCCAAAGGAGAGTAGACAATCCGCACATCTGCCCCACGGCGTTTTGCATCAAGTAAAGAGCCATTTTTACCAGGGACACGCATCGCATCCCCATAGGTACAAAAAATCACATTTGGCTGCTCAGCAATTTCGATACAACCGTCGATTCGCCCCATTGGTAAGACACAAACGGGGCAACCTGGGCCATGAACAAATTCGATTTCTGGCGGTAAAAGTTGGTCGATACCAAATTTAAAAATCGCATGAGTGTGCCCGCCGCACACTTCCATTAACTGCAATGGGCGCTGCTTAGCCCGTGGAATGTCATTCACACGTTGGCGGATATTCGCCAATAATACTTTTGCTAAAGCAGGGTCACGAAATTCATCGACGTACTGCATCTGTAGCCCCTGCATTTAAACCACTAAAATCGCCAACCTCATGGTCAAGCTGGCTCATCGCCGCTAAGGCATCTAATGTCGACTGCGCTTCTTCTTCGTTGATGATACTCATGGCGAAGCCCACGTGAACCAGCACCCATTGGCCTAATAACTCACTGGTTTCCCCTTCACAAATCAGGCCAATGTTAACGTCTCGCTTCACGCCACAGACATCCACTTGTGCCAGTTGGTGAATATCTTCACCCACCGCCACGATTTTTCCTGGAATGCCTAAGCACATAGCTGAGTCTCCAGCCATGCGAGCCATGCATCCATACCGTCTCCTTGTGTCGCTGAGACTTTAATCACTTGGATGTTTGGATTGACTTGTTTGGCATTAGCAATGCAGGCGTCCACGTCAAAATGCAGGTACGGCAGTAAGTCGATTTTATTGAGCAACATAATGTCTGCCGCGGCAAACATATGCGGGTATTTTAAGGGTTTGTCTTCCCCTTCGGTCACGGACAAAACAGCCACTTTATGGCGCTCGCCTAAATCAAAGCTTGCAGGGCACACTAAGTTCCCCACATTTTCGATGAATAACAAGCTATTATCATCCAAACCTAAGCGTGAGACCGCATCGTGTATCATCTGTGCATCCAAGTGGCAGCCTTTACCTGTGTTCACTTGGATAGCAGGCACCCCCGTTTCGCGAATACGCTGGGCATCGTTGGTGGTTTGCTGGTCGCCTTCCACCACCGCACAGTTAATTTTATCGCGCAGACGTAGCAAGGTTTCCGTTAATAGCGTGGTTTTCCCAGAGCCTGGGCTGGAAACCAGGTTTAACGCTAAAATATTCTTTTCTGCAAACGCTTCACGGTTATGTTCTGCTAAGTGATTGTTTTTATCTAAAACGTCCATCTCAATTTGCAGCATACGCTTTTGGCTGATCCCCGGTGCGTGTGTGCCAGCTTCACCCTGCCCGTAATCCAAATCATGGTGTTCGCCCGCAGGTTTAAAGCTATTTTCCGCCATGGCGTAAACGTGCTTATGCTTATGCTTGTGTTTCTGTTTTTTGGTTTTACCCTCAACAAGCGCAGGATCATATTGGTGATAATGGTTATGCACATCGCCTTGGTGGTAATAATGGTGATGAATAATGACGGTTTGGCCTTGGTTTTCATGGTCATGATGGTCATGATCGTGCTGGTGATCGTGCCCATGATGATGGTCATGCGCATTTTCATGATCGTGATGATGATCATGGCCGTGATGGTGGTCATGGTCGTGATGATGGTCATGGTGATGATGACTGTGCTCATCACCCTCGATTCTGCGCTCTCCCGATGCGCATCCACATGTACTACACATAAGTTTCACTCCCAACCGCTAAATAGTTAAATTAGATTAATACATAATCAAAATCGCAAGGTTGATGCACCTCAAAGTCACTTTGAAAACTATTCGACCTCTAATTCTTTGATGCGCAAGCTATCGCCACTTTCCACTTTTAAATTCAAACTTTGGCATTGTGGGCAAACGGATTGGTGGATATCAATTTCCACCATTTCACTGCAATCCCAGCACCAAGCTTGTGCGGGACGATGCACCATATGCAATTGGCAACCTTGCGCGACAGTACCGCGACAAGCGATATCAAAACAAAAGCGAAATGCGCTTTCTTCAACACAGGAAAGCGCACCTATTTCTAACCAAACTGCCGTGACTTTTTTCACGGCGTTTTGCTTGACTTGCTGTTCAATTATTTCGAGTGTGCTTTGGCACAATGAAACTTCATGCATTATGCTTCCTTCAAGTGGCGTGCAAATAACGCGCGGCGTGCTGGCGATTGAGGTACATTTGGGTCACTTACTGGCAGCGACAGCAAAATACGGCGGCAATCATCCGCAAGGTGAATACCTTGCTCAGGACTCAAACTTTTATCTAATGGCGACATTAACGAACAGGCTAAATATTGTGTTAGTCCGTTAAGTTCCCCAACGGTATAGGTCATTTCCCCATACGGTAAAATCAAGCCAATTTTGTCGCCGACAGTACGCTGCTCCCAATACTGGTCAGGCCCAGGTAAAATGAGGGCGCTGAGCATCCACGGGGTGATAACCGCACCAACCCATTGATTTTCAAATAAAGCGAACTCACTGGCGTAGACGGGCATCGAGGGGTGGAGAAAAGACAAATCGTGCATCGATTGCTCCGCCACCCGTTGAAATGCGGCCTCAACGAGAGGCCGTGGGTTACTTTGATAACCGTTAATGTCATCAGGCATGTAAACTCTCTTCTTTTGCCGTAATTTCCAAACCTTCACTTCGCAGCACGTCTACCACTTTTTGCAATGCAGGCTCTAACGCAGCTTGCCCTGTTGCGGTTAAACCAATGTGTGGCTCTAAGGACTCAGGTACGACGCCCACTAAGGTCAAACGTTGTGGAAATTCATCCGTTAAATGCAGAGCAGATAACACATCAGATAATCCTAGCTGGTGAGGGGAGATTTTACGGGTAAACAACGCAGGCACCTCGCCATCACGTAACACTAATAACGAGCCAGGTTGCTGGCTCGATAACACCACATCTGCAATGATTAAGTGGTCACGGGAGGCCATTGGGCCGATCAATTCCATTCCCGCAGTACCGCCATCAAGCACTTCCACACATTCAGGCAAGTGATAACGTTCTTCCAATGCTTCAACAATGCGCACGCCAATCCCTTCGTCGCTCAGCAAAATATTGCCAACGCCTAAGACTAAAATTCGCATTACAGCACCTTAACCTTAGTGACTTCCCCACCCTCAGGATCCACAATGTGCACCGCACAAGACATACATGGGTCAAATGAGTGGATGGTTCTCACTACCTCAAGTGGTTTAGTTGGGTCAGCAACAGGCGTTCCTACCAACGCTTGCTCATAAGGACCTGGTTCGTCATTGAAATTACGTGGGCCAGAGTTCCATGTAGATGGCACAACAGCCTGATAGTTTTCAATTTTACCGTCTTTGATAACTACCCAGTGTGAAAGCAGTCCGCGAGGTACTTCCCCAAATCCAACCCCTTTAATCGTTGCGTTTTCTGGGAAATTTGGTTTTACAAAGGTAGTAAAGTCGCCTTTGCCAATGTTATCCACCAGTGCTTGCCACTGAATTGACAGTGTTTCATTCAGCACACAGCAACGCACGCTACGACCAATAATACGGCCTAGGGTGGAGTGCAGCTGATCGATACCAATGCTGTTACCCGTCAGTGTTTGATACAGGTTCACCACATCGTTAAAATGTTTTTCCGTTGGCTCGTGTTTTGCCGCCAGCTTGCACAGTAAGTCCGCTAATGGCCCCACTTCGACGGTTTTGTCATAGAAGGTCGGCGCTTTCACCCATGAATATTTACCGTCATCGTCCCAACCTGTGTAGTCAGGGTTTGTAGTGCCTTCCCACGGTGCTTGTGGCTCGTTTTCTTTGTACCACGCATGCTTGCTACTTTCTTTGATACCGTTGATCAAATACTCGTCCATGTGGCTGGTAATTGGGCGATAGGTACTGAAATCGCTATTTTCGAGGTAGCCACCCGGTAATAAGAAACTGCCATTTTTGCCGTCCATCGGCATTTCAGGCATACACATGTAATGCTTCGCCCCTTGGCCGACTTCTAACCATTCTGGGTAACCCGCTGCAATCACTGCTGCATCGATTTTATAGACTTGCTCGATAAAATCCCCTAAACGGTCGATAAAGGATTTCACATACATTAAACGCTCAAGGTTAAGAACACCCACGCCATCAAGGTTAATCGGGTTCGCGACACCGCCCACGGCGAGGTTTTGGATGTGTGGTGTTTTCCCCCCAAGCAATGCCACAATGCGGTTTGCATCCCGTTGGCATTCAAGGGCTTGCAAATAGTGCGCAACCGCAATCAAGTTCACTTCAGGCGACAATTTCATCGCTGGGTGACCCCAGTAACCATTCGCAAAAATCCCTAATTGCCCGCTCGCCACCAGTTTTTTGATTTTGTCTTGTACGCGAGTAAATTCTTCTGCGCTATTGAGTGGCCATGTGGAAACCCCTTTGAGGATTTCTGCTGCTTTATTTGGGTCTGCATTTAACGCGGAGGTGATATCTACCCAATCTAGCGCCGATAATTGATAAAAATGGACAATATGGTCTTGAATGGTATGCGCCGCTAAAATCATATTACGGATGTATTGCGCATTAACGGGCACATCAATATTCAAAGCGCTTTCAATGGTACGTACAGATACAATGCCGTGAACAGTGGTACAAACCCCACAAATACGCTGCATAATCATCCATGCATCACGAGGGTCTTTCCCTTTGACAATTTCTTCCATACCGCGCCACATGGTGCCTGAAGCCCAAGCCTTGGTGACCTTTCCATCTTCAATTTCACAATCAATGCGTAAGTGACCTTCGATACGAGTGACTGGATCTATTGTTATACGTTGGCTCATGCTTTACCTCGGGCCTCTGAATGGCTCATCGTTGTTTTTTTCAATGCTGGAATAACGGGTAGTAGGCGGATCAGCAAGATATACGCGCAGACCTCAATTGCCACAAAACCCATTGAAATTAAAAGTTCTTCTGATGTTGGGAAGTAGTCGTAACCGCCCCCAGGATTAAACGCGACAAGGGAATAGCTCATTCGCCACATTGCCGCCCCGATTAACATGCTTAATCCGCTGATATATAACCAACGCGAATCATTTCGTAGCGATGGCATGCGGAAAATAATTAATGGGATCACCATTAACACGGTTTCTATCCAGAACATCATGGCGTAGAAGTCGCCATTAAAGATGTGATGCAGTTTTTCGCGATAAATCAACTCGCCAAATCGACACACTAAGAACAACACTAAAAGCACTTGCAGAATTTGCGTTAGCCGCACAAACAGTGGCCGTTCATCTGTCCCCTGCCCTTTTAAGGCAGCTTGCAACAATGAGCCTTCGAAAATGACAATCGAGAAACCCATAATAAACGCGGTCAACAGCGAGAGCAGCGGCAACATTTCATAACTTTGCCAAATTGGATGTACTTTGTATCCCGCTGAAATCATTAATGATCCCATTGAGGATTGGTGCATCATTGGTAACAATGCCCCTAATGCGATGATAAAAAACATCGCTTTATTCAAGCGTTTTAATGAGACTTTCCAGCCAAAACGTTCACACAAGGCTGGGGCAAATTCTAACGCCATCACACCAATGTAAATCGTCATACACACGGCGGTTTCGAACAGCACCGAATTGGTATTGAAGAAGCCTGGAATATAAAAATACGGCAAATTCCAGTAACGCCCCACGTCGATAGTGATGGATAAACCACCTAGGGAGTAACCAAATAAACTGGCCAGTAATGCAGGGCGAACCAGTGGGTGATATTCCCCGCGGTTAAACACATACACCGCCCAAGCCAGTGCCCAACCACCACAGGCAAAACCTGTCCCTATCAGCAAGTCAAAGGCGATCCAAATCCCCCACGGGTAACCGCCGTTAAGATCAGAAACCGAACCTAAGCCGAAAACTAAACGTTTGATAATCAGAATGACGCAAAGCAACACCAATGGCCCAAAGACCATAATTGGCCAACTGACTAAACGCCCGCCTAGCGGCTTTTCTTTATGATGCGTCGTCATTTGAGTCATCTCCTTCGTGTTTGTCATTCTTGGTATTGCGATACACCAAGAAGCTCAGCCCTGCTAGCGCCGCTAACGGCAACACCATGCCTTTGTATAGCGTGTGTTGAACATATTCAGAGCGCGCACCTGTCGAAAGCTGCTCTAATTCAGGCAAGCCAAGATGTTGATATGGCACGCCAGAGAGCACAATGACCTGCGTTCCGCCGCCTTCAAGCTCGCCATACACATGGTTTTCATACTTCGGCACTTTGATGACATTTGGATCATTACTATGCAGGGTTTGACGTGGGAAGCCATATTCATCCCCCACTTTGAGTGTTAAGCGTTTTTTTGCTTCGGCGAGCAACTCTTCCCGCGTACCGAAAATCACCGCCCCAGTTGGGCACACTTCCACACAGCCAGGTAAACCGCCTTTATCTAAACGCTCAACGCCTTTTTGATTACATAGCTCGCACTTATGGATAGCACCAAACTTATCATCGTAAGCATATTTTGGAATGTTGAACGGACACGCCACCATGCAGTAACGGCACCCCGTACACACACTTGCATCGTAATGAACAATGCCCGTTTTCGGGTCTTTTTTCAGTGCTTGAACAGGGCAAACAGAGACGCAATTTGGGTCAACGCAATGCATACACTGCTTTTTAATGTAGGCGTAGCCGTCTTTTTCCTGATCTTTATTCACCCCCGTGCCGCTACTCCAGACCTGAATAATGTTGTTGGTGTATGGGGTAAGCTTGTCGTTGTTCGACCATGTTTGCTCCCCGACAGGATTACGCTCTGGGTGGTTGATATCTTGGCATTTTGTCACGCAGGCCTGGCACCCAACACACAAAGTTGAGTCGTACAGCATGCCAAGGGAGTTTGGAATTGGCGGTCGGTTTTCCGCTCCCGCCAAGCTTGGTGAGCTGCCCGCAAGGAGCGCTCCCCCTGCGGAGAGTTTAAGAAAATTTCGTCTATTCACGGTTATTCTCCCCGTGAGTCATGGTCTTGCTGGCGTTTTTGGCGACCTAATTCACGTACCGCCATCACACTCACCCCAGCGACTAACCCCACAACACCACCAATTAAGCCAACGGCGGTTGATGATATTTGCCCGCCTTCACGGTTATTTAAATCAGGTTTATCCGCCCGTGGCGTTGGATTTTCCACACTCGCAAGTTGGTGAATCGCTTTGTGGAAGCCGACGTTTTCTTCGTTACAGCCATAACAAGGGTGGCCAATCGCCACAGGCCATACACCGCCAACATCGCAGAACTGCAATGTTGAACAGTTGCCGTAAGTTTCAGGGCCCTTACAGCCTAAGTGATATAAACACCAACCTTCACGGTGACCATCATCGCCAAACTCTTTGGCAAAACGGCCTGCGTCAAAATGAGGGCGGCGCTCGCAGTGCTCGTGAATTAATCGACCATAAGCAAACATTGGACGGTTTTTGCTGTCCAGTGCTGGCGGGCGATTAAACGTAATTAAGTGTGCAACGGTCGCAAGGAAGTTATGTGGATTTGGCGGGCAACCTGGGATATTAATCACCGGCTTATCTTTGATAACTTGGTTTAGCCCAACAGCGCCCGTTGGGTTATCACCCGCCGCTGCAACACCGCCCCAAGAGGCACAAGAACCGATTGCAATCACGGCGGCGGCATGTTCAGCCACTTCACGGATATGCTCAACAATCGGTTTCCCTGCAACCATGCAGTAAATACCGTTGTCTTTCAGCGGGATAGAACCATCAACGACAAGAACATATTTTCCTTTGTATTTTTCTATCGCATTATGCTTATTCTGTTCAACTTGTTCACCAAAAGCGGCAGATAACACCTCATGGTATTCCAGTGAAATTGTATCCAGAATTAAGTTTTCGAGGGTTGGATGGGTAGAACACAGCAGGGACTCGGTACAACCCGTACACTCTTGTGCGCCAATCCAGATGACAGGCGGACGAGCTGGGTCGCTAATAGATTCAGCAATTTGGGCCGCTGCTTTCCCGCTTAGCCCCATCGTTGCTGCCAACGCTGTACATAACTTCATAAAATCACGGCGGTTAATACCGTGAGGAGAATTAATAGAGTTATCTCCTATCATTCTTTTTTCCTATTATTATGGGTGGCTTAGAACCTATTCATTAAACAAATTTCGTTGATTATCCTTGCGTTAGAGATGCCACAAAACCCGACGTGCTAAATACGCTTACGCCTTACGCTTGTATCATTGCAATTCAAATTGACAACAAAACTGAGCTTAATGAAATAAATTCTTATTTAAGTAACCTGGTGCATATATATAAAATAGGATCCTATTCCTACCGATTTTTAATCACTTGATCTTCATCAAGAGGAAATAAGAAATTTCATCTTTTTTATATATTTGTTAGAAAAATCGATTCAGTTACTGGGAGGTAAAAGTGATACCTGAAATAAAACTCCATCGTTTATTATTCAATAATGCGCTATATATCACATTAATTTAAATATAAATTTCATTAATTATCATTGATATATAGGAATTCATTATTTGTTTATCATTTAATTAAACGAAATTAGAGTATTATTAATAACCAATCCATTAATATAATTATTAATTATCTAAATAAGAATCAATATCAAAAAAAGAATATTTTAATTAAAAATTAAAATATACAAAAATCAGCCTAATATACACTCTAAAGGCCTTGCAATATTCCTCATTGGCTAACGCTTTAATTTTGCTGAGGCTATCGCCACTTGCCCTAATGCCAATCCACCATCCCCCATCGGGAACTGCCTTGCCGTTAATACCTCAAATTCATTTAAATTATTCATTAATAAATTTCGTAATAATTTATTGTGCATCACGCCCCCCGATAGCACGATTGTCTTAATGCCATATTGCTGGGCAGATATTTTCGCAAGCTGCGCAAACCCATTTGCTAATGCGACATGAAACGCATGGGCGCGTTGCGCTTTAGGCGCTTGATAAGCACACCATTCACGCCAAAACGTTGCTAAGTCAAGGCGTTGATTAATTAATGGCATCGTCACTGGGTGTGTCATAACCTCAGAGTTCATCGCCAGCGCTTCAAGCTGACACGCGGCCTCACCTTCCCAACTCGTTTGTACCGTACAAATACCCAGGGCAGCAGCAACAGCATCAAATAACCGCCCCGCGGAAGACGCCGTTGGGCAGTTGAGCCCGCGTTCGATAGCCTTTTCCAGTCCTTGCCAAGGGAACTCAAGAAGTTGAATTGCATCTGATTGCTGTTGCCAGTTGGGAACAAACTGTAACCAATGAGCCAATAAATTACGCCAAGGTTGCCTTGCCGCCATTTCGCCTCCAGGTAAAGCGACCGCGGGCAACCCACCTAAATATTGGCTGGATGTATAATCTACGAGTAAACATTCCCCACCCCAGAGACGTTGGTCATCACCAAAACCTAACCCATCAAGTGCTAAACCAATCACCTTATCTGTATTTCTTGGCAAACCGTGTTCCACCATAACGGCCGCAATATGGGCGTGATGGTGCTGAACTTGCACAAAGGGAATATCTAACTGTGCAGATAGTTGATTAGCAAAGCGATGGCTGACATAGTTTGGGTGCATATCCCCAACCAATGCAGTTGGTGTAAAACGGTAAATTGACTCAAACAAATCAATCGAACTTTGGTATTGCTCAAAAATATCTAAGTCGTCCAAATCCCCAAGGTGCTGGCTTAATACCGCGCTTTTATCGCGCAGTAAACAAAACGTATTTTTCAGGTCAGCCCCTAACCCTAATATAGAGGGGGAGTTTTCAAACCCTTCAGGTAAATCTACAGAATCAGGTACATACCCACGAGCACGGCGTAACATTTCAGCCTCGCCTTGGTGATAACGAACTAAAGAATCATCAGCACGTTGCACAATATCGCGGTTATGCGTCAGGTAAAAATCGGCAATATTAGCTAAATCCTTAAACGCATTTTGCTCTGTAAGAACAGGGGGCTTCCCAGATGCATTCCCTGACGTCATGATTAACGGTTTTTTTACTTCCGCCATTAATAAATGCTGTAAGGGATTTGAAGGCAGCATCACCCCTAACTCAGTCAAATGGGGGGCGACAAACTGGCTTAGACCGCTGTTTTTCCACTGCTTGATTAAAACGATCGGCGCTGCGGGGCTTTTTAGCAATGAGGCTAGCCCATCACTCACTCTCACCCCTTGGTTTTTTAACCAATCTAAAGACGGGATCATCACCGCAAATGGTTTTGTTGGGCGATGTTTACGCATGCGTAGCGCTTGCACTGCATGGTCATCCGTTGCGTCGCAAGCAAGATGAAAACCACCTAACCCCTTAATGGCAATAATTTTACCCATGAGTAAATATTGCGATGCCGATATTAGCGCCCCTTCCTTCTCCGCCACCGTCAGCCCGAAAGCATCACTGAGCTTAATTTCAGGTCCACATACAGCACACGCATTGGGCTGCGCATGAAAACGCCTATCCGCGGGGGATTGATATTCCACCAAACACTCAGGACATAACGGGAAATCAGCCATCGCGGTATTTGGGCGATCATAAGGCATATGGCGAATAATCGTAAAGCGCGGCCCGCAATGAGTACAATTGGCAAATGGATAATGAAAACGGCGATTAGTAGGGTCAAAAATCTCTTGCTGACAAGCATCACAAGTTGCCGCATCGGGGATCACTTGCGTATCCATCTTCCCTTCGCCACTACGGCGAATGGTAAATTCATCGGGAAAAACATCCCACTGAAAAGACTGTGATTGAATACTCTCTATATGCGCTAAAGGAGGGCAGTGTTGTTGTAATAATTGGCTAAATTTAGTGATATCTGCATTTGCGAGTAGGCGGATTAATACCCCTTCACCATCATTACAGACATCCCCATACAGCTGCTGCTGATGTGCCAACTGCCAAACATAGGGACGAAAACCCACCCCTTGTACTTTACCTTTAACCCGAAGCTGTATTCCGTTGCTCACTTGCACACCCTCTTATTTCAATAGAAGCTATTTTCCCGCTAACAGCCTCAAAAAACTTCACGTGAGATCAAAAAAAGGTGGGATACACATAAGAAAATATGGGGAATTACATCGCTAAATTCGTTGATTCATTATATTTCCAATAACTCTAATTAATAAAACTTAATAAACTCATTCCTATTAGTTTTTAAATCTAATTTAAATTGCATTATTAAATAAACTCTCTTTCTTAATTAAATAATAAAGTCAGTTTATATAACCGTAGAATTCCAATGTCATTTAACTCACTGTTATTAATAGGTTAAATAAAAAACCTTATAATTAATCCTAAAGAACGATAGTCACATCACCCAAACAAAAGTAAGCTCATTCATATGTTAACAATTTAGCAACATATAGATTTTAATTATAATTATTCAATACCAGTGTAAATTCATTAATAATAAAAAGAGGTACTATTTTGAAAATCAAACCACTGTTTATCTCTCTATCTCTCGCGGCGGCATTATTCGGTTCAAGTTCTTTAGCTAATGCCGATGAAATTATTACCCTTGGAACAAAAGGTGGGCCATCCATATTAAGTGAAGCTCGCTTACCGCAATCGACAGCATTTATTAAAGGGGATAAAACCTATCTTTTTGATGCAGGATACGGCGCAACTTTGCGCTTAGTTCAATCCAAAGCCCCGCTAAAAAATATCGACTCAATTTTTATTACTCACCTGCACAGTGACCACGTTGCCGATTACCCTGCGTTATTATTAAATGCATGGAACAGTGGGCTAAACCACCCTGTTACGGTGTATGGTCCAGTGGGTACAGAGAGCATGACCAAAGGTGTTTGGGACACCTTTAAGCGCGATATTGATTTACGTATTAAAGATGAAGGCAAACCTGATTTACGTAATATGGTCACCGCCAAAGATATTTCTGAAGGTGTTGTTGTTGATAAAGACGGTGTGAAAATCAGTGCGTTGTTTGTGCCCCATCCCCCTTTTAATTCCGATGAAGCCCTGGCCTATAAAATCCAATCAGAGGGGAAAACCGTCGTTATCACGGGTGATATGATTGATAATAAACAAATTACTGAATTTGCCAAAGATGCCGACCTTTTAGTCAGTGAAGTCGTGCTGGTTTCTGGCGTTGAAAACTTAGCAAACCGAATTGGCAATGGCTCGACCCTTGCAAAAGCGATTATTTCCCATCACACCACCGCAGAAGAGGTCGGTAGAATCGCGAAGGAAGCCAATGTAAAACATTTGGTGCTCACCCACCTTGTTCCCGCAGATGACCCATCGATTACTGATGAAGTTTGGATCAAGGAGGTTAGAAAGCAATACTCTGGTCCAGTCACCGTAAGTAAAGACTTACAACGGTTTGAATTAAAATAATGTAACCAAAATAGCCACAGGCTACCTTGTGGCTATGATTGGCTCTGATATTAACTCACACAATCGCTGATAAATCCCCTTCTGTTTCTTATATGAAACTAAACAACGCAATAAGCTCGACACACTCCACATTTCGAAACGAATATTTTACATATAGTCAACATTCGATTGACTATTAATCACCCCTACATTTAATCTGGTTTTAAATAATAAACAACGTTTCGTATATGAAACAAAATGTTACTGCGTATTAAGAGGAGAAAAAAATGAGCTGGATTGCTGTGTGCGATGTTTCACAAGTTCAAGAAGAATTTCCCTTTTCAGCCAAAGTTAATAACAACGAAATCGGTATTTTTTTGGTTGAAGACCAATATTACGCTTTAGAAGATGTATGTCCTCACGCTTATGCCCTACTCAGCCAAGGGTTTGTTGAAGATGGAAAAGTTGAGTGTCCCCTACATGAAGCCATCTTTGATATCAAAACAGGAAAATGTCTGCGAGAACCTGGTGGTCGAGATTTAAAAACCTATCAAACTCGCATTCATGAAAACCAAATCGAAATTAGCTTAATTGAGGAGTAAACATGGAACCGATTCAAAATATTAATCCTTACCTCCCCGCAAATAACCAAATTATTCCTGCACGAGAAGGTGGAAAAGGGAGTATTCAAGCACCTGGAAGTGCGCCAAATATTGTCTGGCAAACACGATCGCGACTTCCAGATGAATACGAAACAGCGTTGATCGCCGCATTAGAAAATTTATTTGCATCAGGAACGGAAACTCTCGAAGCCCTCGTTGAAGCTTTAAACCAACAACAATTATTTGACCGGCAAGGTCACGCATGGACATCCAGCAGTTTCCGCGAATTTTTGCTCGTTAATGGATATTAATACTTTGTAATTTATACAAAAATAAAAATAACCTTTGATAATCGGAAGCAAATTATGACAACGAATACACAACCTCAAAACTATCAAGCGTATTTAGATGTGGGGCTACGAGGACAGTGGTACCCCGTATTATCAAGCTGGGAAGTCAGCAGTAATCCCATCGGCATCACTCGCCTTGAAGAGCAAATTGTCTTATGGCGCGATGATAAAGGCCAAATTCATGCCTTAGAAGATAGATGCCCTCACCGCGGTGCACGTTTATCCATGGGCTGGAACCTTGGTGAGCGCATTGCCTGTTGGTACCACGGCGTTGAAGTAGGCGGAGATGGTATTGTCAAGGACGTTCCAGCGGTTAGCCAATGCCCTCTTGAAGGCCAAAAATGCTTAAAAACCTACCCGGTTCAGGAAGTTCACGGTGCGATTTTCCTCTATTTTGCTGTGATTGAAGGGGAAACGCCGCCAGCGCTTGAATTCCCTGAAGAATTAGCCGATAACGAAAACCACAGCCACTTCCTCTGCACTGCATCTTGGAAATGCAACTATCAGTATGCCCTTGAAAACGTGATGGATCCGATGCATGGCACCTATTTACACTCTTCGTCACACTCCATGGCTGAAGGGGATAAACAGTCTGAGATGATCCTTGAAGCCACTCAAACGGGTTTTATTTTTCGTAAGAATGATCAAATTGGTGTCAACTTCGACTGGGTGGAGTTTGCCAGCACAGGTGCAAACTGGCTTCGTTTATCCATCCCATATCAAAAACGTTTTGGACCAGGTGGGCACTTTTGGATCATCGGCATGGTCGTTCCAGAAGATAAAGATCACTGCCGCGTATTCTTCTGGCGAATTCGTAAAGTCAAAGACTGGCAACGCGATCTCTGGCGCTTTATGTACCGTAACCGCTTAGAGGGGCTGCATTGGGATGTGTTAGAGCAAGACCGCATTATTTTAGAAAACCTTGCACCAAATGCGCGTAACCATGAGTTTCTCTATCAACACGATGTCGGTTTATCCCGTCTTCGTCGCATCATGCAGCGTGAAGCCAAAAAACAGTTTGAACTGATTTACAGTAAGGAAACTGAAAATGCATAACCTATTGGCGGGAAAACGTATTGTGGTCACTGGCGCGGCAAGGGGGCTGGGTTTTAGCTTTGCCCAAGCCGTCGCAGAACAAGGCGCTAAGGTCATTCTGTGCGACATTCTTGAAGAACGTTTGCAAGAAAGTACCGAAACATTGCGCCGCCAAGGGTTTGATGCACAAAGTTACTGTATCGATCTTGCTGATCCCGCCTCTATTCGCCGAGCCTTTGAACACATCTCCCAACAAGGTGCCATTGATGGGTTGATCAACAATGCGGCTCTTGCGACTGGCGTGGGGGGTAAAGCCTTAGATGAATACGATCTTGAGCTTTGGGATCGCGTCATGACTGTAAATGTCAAAGGAACATGGCTGGTAACAAAAGCGGCGTTACCGCTATTAAAGCAAAGCCAACATGGAAAAATAGTCAATATTGCGTCTGATACTGCCCTTTGGGGGGCGCCAAGGCTAATGGCCTATGTCGCCAGTAAAGGGGCAATTATCAGTATGACTCGCTCAATGGCCCGTGAGTTAGGCCAACACCGCATTTGCGTTAATGCGATCGCGCCAGGGCTGACAAAAGTTGAAGCCACTGAATATGTCCCTGAAGAACGCCACCAGCTTTATGAAAATGGTCGCGCCTTACAAGGGGAGCAATTACCTGAAGATGTCACTGGTACTGCATTGTACTTGCTTTCTGATATGGCTAATTTTGTGACGGGGCAGCTCATCCCCGTCAACGGCGGCTTTGTATTTAACTAATTGACGACCGCGTGGGCGGCGAGGTTAAGGCATTGAATTCAACATGTAAGTACTTGATACCTGGTCTGGAAAAAGGATTGCAACTTCTTCTCTTGCTCGCACAGCAGCACCGCGAGCTCACGTTTGCCGAAATCCTACGCTTAGTCGATATGCCTAAAGCCACGGCTTATCGCGCGATACAAACCTTGGTACATTTGGATTTCCTTGTCCAACACCCGAGAACAGGGGCATTTTCACTTGGTCGCAAAGTGCTTAGCCTTGGTCTCGGTTATATCGCCTCTCTTGATTTAACCCAATTAGGCCAACCGATTATTGAACATTTGCGAGACCGAAGCCAGTGCAATAGCCATCTTGTGATCCGCGATGGCCGAGACATTATTTACATCGCTCGCGTCAGCGGTGCGGAATCAAAAATTAACCATGTCAGCGTCGGCACACGCTTATTAGCTCATCGAACATCTTTAGGGCGAATGCTATTAAGCGGGCTTTCTTCTACAGAATTTGATGCTCTTTACCCTGATGAAGAGCTACCTGATAACGCGGGCAGCAAACACGAATTCTGGAACATGATCCAAGCTGACAAACTGCGGGGTTATGTTATCGGTGAATCATTTTATCGCCGTGGCATCTCCTCCATTGTTTATCCTGTTTACAACCAAGACAACGGGGTCGAAGCGGCAATCAGTATCATGGTTCCCATGGACAGCATCCCTGTGCAGGAGCGCCAATATTTGCAAAATGAAGTGCGCAGTGCAGCACAAAAGCTAACTGAATTTATTGGCGGCATCATCCCAGCCAAAGTGATTTAGCGTTAGCGAAAAACTTACCCATTTTTCGGTTTATTGCCATAAGCCTCGGCTTTCCTTTGCCCAAAAAACGTATCAGGCAATAACACCAACCTACAGAGGATTAAGCTATGTCAGTGATTGGAATAGAAAAATTAGAATTTGGCGTTGAAGACCTTAAAGCCTGCCAAAAATTTTTACATGACTTTGGCTTACACGTTTCTAACAATAATCCAAACGTGTTTACCACTCTATCAGGCGCCGAGCTGGCATTATTCCCCCTTGATGATGCTTCCCTTCCTGCACCTTTTGAAACGGGATCAACCTTAAGGCGCATTACATGGGGCGTTGAGAACCTCACTAACCTAAATCAAATTATTGATAATATTCAGGAATGTGATGGATTTGAGCGAACATCTTCTGGCGCACAATGCCGCGATCCTAATGGCATGACTGTCGCTTTTTGCCTTTCACAACAAAAAGACGTCCAACTCGACGTCACAGGTATCAATCAATGGGGAGACATTCGCCGCATTGATGAACCTAGCCCAATTTATGAAAAAGCTACACCTATTAACGTGGGTCATGTTGTTTTCTTTGTTGATAACCTCCTTGAAACAGAAGCATTTTATTGCCAAAAGCTGGGTTTCCAAGTTTCGGATCGCTACATCGATCGCGCCGTTTTCCTACGCGCTCAAATTAATGGCTGCCACCATAATTTGTTCTTACTCAAGTTACCGCATCGCGGCAGTGGCTTGAACCACGTTGCCTTTACTGTTCGGGATATTCACGAGGTGATTGGTGGGGGCTTAGCTATGAACCGCCATCATTGGAGTACCTTTATTGGTCCAGGTCGCCACCCGATTTCGTCCGCTTATTTTTGGTACGTCAATAGCCCAACGGGCGGCGCATTCGAATACTACACCAACGACGACTACCTCACGGAAAAATGGCAGCCAAGGGAACTGGAACACTCACTGGTTTCATTTACCGAATGGGCGGTTGAAGGTGGCTTAGATTATGAAACACGCCGCCAAGTTAAACCCGCCAAGGAGTCATAAGATGAGCACTCTAATTCAAGGCGGTATTGTCATTATTGGCGGTGGCCAAGCTGGTGGCTGGGCTGCAAAAACGCTCAGAGAACAAGGCTATCAAGGCACTATTTCGGTGATTAGTGATGAAAACCACGATTTTTACGAACGTCCTCCACTGTCAAAAGCAGTTCTCACGCAAGAAGACGCTGTTTTATCGCGTTTATTTAGTGAAGATGATACCCGAGCATTGAACCTGCAGTGGTTTCGACCCATTCGAGCCGAGCGAATTGATGCGCAAGCTAAGTGTGTTTATCTCAATGATGGGCGGTTAGTTAGCTTTGATAAACTGCTTATTGCAACAGGTGGCCGTCCTCGTTATTTATCAAAAGCATGGCAACAACACCCTAACGTATTTGCCCTACGCTCATGGGATGATGCCCAAGCACTACGCTCCAGCCTCTTATCCGCAAAAAAAATTGCCATCATTGGCGGTGGATGGATTGGCTTAGAAGTCGCAGCTTCTGCACGGGAAATGGGTCTTGATGTGACGATTTTTGAACGCCAAAACCGTCTGTGTGAGCGCAGTGTTCCGCAAAGTGTCTCCGACGCATTAGCGCAGCGCCATCATGAGGCTGGCGTACAGGTCATTACAGATTGTGGCGATATTCAATTGGTTGATGACAACGACGCTTTACAAATCGGTTGTCAAAAACACCCAACTCAGTCCTTTGACCTTGCCGTTATGGGGATTGGTGTTGAGCTCAACCTTGAGCTCGCAAAAGATGCGGGGTTAACGGTCACTCATGGCATCGTGATCGACGCTCAAGGGCAAACCTCGCACCCTGACATCTATGCCGCGGGGGATGTTGCATGCCACCCAACACTTTCTTTATGTTTGCAATCTTGGGCTTATGCGCAAAACCAAGCCATCACCACAGCAAAAGCGATGCTTAACCCGCAATCCGTAGGGTTTAATGAACCCGCTTGGCTTTGGTCTGATCAATACCAAGACAACATACAAATTTTAGGAGTCCCGAGCACACAGACTCTGCAACACATCCAACGCCACAGCGAAAATTCAGAGGTTCACTTTGCATTAAATGAAGCTAACGAATTGGTTCAAATGGTGGCGTTTAATGATGCTCGCGCGATCAAACTGGGTAAACGTTGGTTGCAAAGCCAGCGTAAATTGGTTCCCTCAGAGCTTGCCGACCCCACATTTTCACTAATGTCACTTAAATAGTGCCAGCGAGGAAAAAACATGGCAAATCAAAGTATCACGATACCCGCCAATGAAAATGCACAAAGTACGCAGGATACACCAGAAAAAGTGAACTGGCTGATCCCAATCGGCCTATTTTCCTGCGTTTTACTGGCATTTTTCGACAAAATTAGCATCGCTGCACTGTTTTCAGACGAAAAGTTCCAACAAGCGCTGGGGATCGATTTTGATCCCACTCGTTTAGGCTTATTGATGAGCGCTTTCTTATTCGCGTATGGCATTTCATCCATGTTACTGAGTGGGATTGGTGACCGCTTTCACCCCACAAAAATGTTGTTATTTATGATCAGCAGTTGGTGCTTCTTAATGATCTTTATGGGATTTACCCACCATTATGGCACCATGGTTTTCCTACGCGTATTACTCGGCATAGCCGAAGGGCCATTGTTAGCCATCGCCTATGCCATTATCCGCCGCACCTTCCCGCCCAAAATGCAGGCTCGAGCCACGATGCTCTGGTTGCTGGGCACTCCGCTAGGTGCAGCACTAGGCTTCCCTATTTCGTTGTATCTATTAAATAATTTTGGCTGGCAAAGCACCTTCTTCGTCATGGCAGCCTTTACCGTGCCCGTGTGGTGGTTGGTGGTCTTCGGAATTCGCCACCCAAATTTGGTCAATCGGAGTGCTCAGTTAAAAACAGCATCAGGGGAAAAACGACCCGAAGAACAAATTGCAGAAATGAAAGCTCATAAAAAACGCCTATTTCAAAATAGCCATTTTTGGATTATCTGCATATTCAACATTGCGTTTTTAGTCTATCTCTGGGGCATGAATGGCTGGTTACCAAGCTACTTAATTAAAGGGAAATCCATTCACTTGGAACACGCAGGGATCCTCTCTTCCCTCCCATTCATTGCCATGCTGTTTGGTGAAGCAATTGGCGCGTGGCTTTCTGACCGCTACGACCGCAGAGCCTTAGTGTGTTTTATCTCGTTGTTGGGTGCCGTGCTTGGTTTGGCGGGCGTGCTGTTCCTCACTGAGACCTACAGCATCATTTTAATGATGGCATTCAGCATGTTTATGTGGGGAGCTGGTGCTCCTAACATTTTCGCATTACTCGCTAAAGCAACACAAAAACAAGTCAGTGCCCTTGCTGGTGGGATATTCAATGGCCTTGGAAACCTTGCTGGCGCTGCCGCACCGCTATTAATGGGTGTGTTGATTACCGTTACCCACACTATGGATAGTGGGCTGTTATTTATCGTCATTATTGGTTTAGTGGGTAGCTTGTTATTGCTCCCCTTACTGAAAAAATACTAAACACTGCCTTTTTAGGAGATAACGCCATGTCACAACCTCAAATCAAACCACAAGGGATCCCAATGGCACAGTGGATTGAATCCCGAGTAGCCCGCCTTGAAGGGCGCAAATACGATTGGAACGCATTGAAATTCCAAGCCGATTACGACCCGAAATATCGCCGCGCACAAATGCGTTATATCGGCACTGGCGCAACAGGAGTCGCAAGCGATGTAAATACTGTTCCTGCAGAAAACTTCACCTTTTCCACCATGGTCTTACCCGCTAAGTGTGAAGGGCCGCTGCACTTGCACCCTGACGTTGAAGAAGTTTTTTTCATGCTAAAAGGCACCATCACGCTGTTTATCAAAGACGGTGATGAAGAATATGAAACGGTATTAAAAGAACGTGATTTGATTTCTGTCCCTGCGGGAATTTACCGCGGCTTATTCAATCACGGGGAAGAGGAGGCCTTAATGTGTGTGATGATTGGGACACAAAAACCCGCTATCCCAACATACCCAGAAGACCACCCACTATCAAAAGTGAAACGCGGATAACAGGAGTAATCAGTGATGAATCTGCCAATTGAAAATTTACCCGAGTTACAGCTTGCCAACTTTGGTCAATATCGCCTTAATTGGCGGGAGGCAGGCCAAGGTGAGCCAGTGATCCTCCTCCATGGTATCAGTTCAGGATCGGCATCATGGATTTCTCAACTGACGGCGTCATCACTGACTCATCACTATCATCTCTATTGTTGGGATGCGCCTGGCTATATGAATAGCCTTGAATTGGCGACAAAAACACCTGTAGCGCTGGATTACGCCGATGCGTTAGAAGCCTTTCTTGATGGACTGGATTTACAGCAAGTGACCCTCGTTGGCCACTCGCTGGGGGCTTTAATGGCCTGTGCTTTTGCCTCTTTGCATCCTCAGCGCGTCAATGGCTTATTTCTCGCTAACCCCGCACAAGGTTATGGAACAAAAAGCCTTGAAGAACGCAACCGCGTGTATGACCAAAGGCACGATATTGTGTTTAGCTCAGGCATCGAGGCTTATGCACAAAACCGCGCGGCAGCCTTACTTTCACCCACTGCTTCACAAGAAAAAATCGAGTGGGTGCAGCAAAATATGAGAAAACTCAACCCACCAGGTTTTTTATCCGCCGCTTGGATGCTGGCTCATGACGATATCAGCCTGTATTTAAAGGCCTATACTGGTGCGCTCGAAATGCTAGTTGGAGAAGAGGACACCATCACTCCGCCTTCGCAAGTCAGCCGATTAGCGCAGCAGAAGCAGTGTCCGCTGTTTTATGTTCCACAAGCGGGTCATGCGAGCTACCTTGACCAACCCGCTGAATTTAACCAGCACCTAACTCACTTTCTATCGGCCGCTTTGCAAAGGAAAAACGCATGAATTTACAATTAGATAACCGAGTGGCTGTCGTGACTGGCGGAAGCTCTGGCATTGGCTTTGCGACCGTCAAATTATTACTCGACGAAGGGTGCAAAGTGGCCTTTTGTGGTCGAAATAAAGATAAATTACAGGCTGCAACAACAAAATTAATGGCCTTATACCCACAAGGAAATTTTACCGCTGTAATCTGCGATGTATTAGATAAAACCCAAACAGAGGCCTTTGCTGAACAAGTTCACCAGCAATATGGGCACGTTGATTTACTAATTAACAATGCAGGTCAAGGTTATGTCGCCAGCTTTTCAGATACCCCTGAAGAAGCTTGGCTACATGAAGCCCAACTGAAATTATTTGGGGTGATAAACCCAGTGAATGCATTCTTACCACTCTTAGAACAGTCCAATATCGCATCAATTACCTGCGTGAATTCATTGCTAGCATTGCAACCTGAGCCACACATGGTCGCAACCTCCGCTGCAAGAGCCGCATTATTAAACATGACACTGAATTTATCTAAGACATTGTTACCTAAAGGTATCCGTGTCAATTCCATCTTACTTGGCATGGTGGAATCAGACCAATGGCGACGCCGTTTCGAAAATCGCAGCGATACAGACCTCACATGGGAACAATGGATAGGCAACATCGCCAAAAACCGCGGCATTCCCATGCAGCGCTTGGGTAAACCTGAAGAACCTGCTCGTGCACTGGTTTTCTTAGCATCCCCGATGGCGTCGTTTACCTCAGGTGCCGCTTTGGATGTCTCTGGTGGCTTTGCCCATCAAATTTAAAGGATTGAAATATGAAAACGTTAATGCTAATTGGCTATGGCGCGATGGTAGAAGAGGTGATTACTCGCTTACCTCGTGGAATAACGCTGCGCTGGATTGTGGCACGCGCGCATCACCACGAAGCTATTCTTAAGCGCTTTCATGGGGAAGTCACCCCGATTGAGGATATCAACCAAGTTAATGAAAAACCCTCTCTTGTGTTGGAATGTGCTAGCCATCAAGCCGTTAAACAGTACGCCCCCCTCGTTTTACAAAAGGGCTGGCGACTAGCAATTATTTCAACGGGTGCACTCGCTGACACCACAACGGCACAACATTTAACCGCGTTAGCCAAACAACATCATGGGCAATTAATTCCGCTAACCGGAGCAATTGCAGGGCTTGATGGGCTGCGTGCAGCGAAAGAGGCCAATATTACGCAGGTAACTTATCAATCACGCAAAAGCCCAGCGAGTTGGCGTAATGGCCCCGCCGAACAATTTATCGACTTATCCCAAGTAACTGAAGCGACTGTATTTTTTACGGGTAGTGCTCGGGAGGCCGCACTTAACTTCCCAGCGAATGCCAATGTTGCTGCAACCGTTGCCCTTTACGGAATCGGTATGGATGACACACAAGTACAGTTAATTGTTGACCCAAACACGAGAAAAAATACCCATCGCATTGAAGTACAAGGTGATTTTGGGCAATTTTGCATCGAACTCAATGGCAACCCACTTCCCTCTAACCCTAAAACATCCATGTTGTCAGCACTGAGTGCGGTGGCGATTTGCCGCCATGTTGCTGAACAGGATGCCATTTGACGGAGTACATCATGAATAAAATGGATATTTTTGTCGGCGGAAAATGGCAATTGGGCCGTGGCAAAGAGATGCAATCGCGTTTTCCTGGCGACAACCATATTGTCGCAACCCTAAATAGCGCTAGCCTTGAAGATGTCGAGGATGCGGTTGTAGCCGCAGAAGCCGCATGGCGAGAGCCTTCATGGCGAAATATGCCCGCCCACCAGCGTGCGGCTATTTTATATAAAGTCAGCACCTTAATTGACGAACAGCGCGAAGAATTAACCCACTTACAAACATTAGATAACGGAAAACCCTGGGCTGAAGCCCGTGGCCTTGTGATAAGTGCAGCGGCTACCGCACGTTATTTTGCTGCGGTTTGTGAAGTGTTGGGTGGAGAGCTTCCCCCTCGCCGCCAGACGGATATCATGACAATAAGTACTTACCAACCTATTGGCGTTATTGCAGCGATCACGCCGTGGAACTCACCGATTGCCAGTGATATGCAAAAAATTGCCCCTGCAATTGCCGCAGGAAACGCCGTTATTTTGAAACCTGCGGAGGCAACGCCACTAATTTCGTTAAAACTCGCTGAAATCTTTGAGCAAGCGGGCTTACCTAGCGGCTTGTTAAGCGTACTGCCTGGAAAAGGCTCAATTATCGGGGATGCCCTCGTACGCCACCCTTTAGTACGAAAAATATCCTTCACAGGGGGCACCAATACAGGGCGACAACTGGCGCATATTGCGGCAGATAAACTGATCACCACCTCGTTAGAATTAGGCGGAAAATCCCCGACGATCGTGTTATCCGATGCCGACCTTGACCTTGCTGCTCACGGTGTTTGCTACGGCATTTTTAGTTCGATGGGGCAAGCGTGCATTGCAGGTTCACGTTTATTTGTCGCCCGTGATATCTACGATAAATTTATGGAAAAACTCACCGTATTAACCCAAAACCTAATTATCGGTGACCCTCGCCAAGAACGAGTACACATTGGCCCATTAATTTCCCCTGCTCACCGCGATAGCGTTCAGGCGTACGTTGATCTGGCCATTCAAGAAGGTGGAGAAATTCGTCTTGGCGGGAAAATCCCTTCAGACCCAGCCCTGCAATCGGGGAACTATTATTGCCCCACCATTATTGAAGGCTTAAATAACCAAACACGTGTTTGCCAAGAAGAAATCTTTGGCCCTGTTTTGGTTGTTATCCCCTTTGATAACGAAGATGAACTCATTCAAGAAGCCAATGACTCCGTGTATGGTCTCGCGGCAGGGATTTGGACGCGTGATTATACCCGCGCCTTTAAACTTGCTGATGCTCTTGAAACAGGCACCGTTTGGATCAACACCTACAAAGTTTTTTCTATTTCAACCCCATTTGGTGGCTTCAAGGAAAGTGGTCTTGGTCGCGAAAAAGGTATCGAAAGCCTCAAGGCCTATATGCAACAAAAAAGTCTGTTTCTGGCACTTAACCCACAACCAAACCGTTGGTGTGAATAACCAATCCGTTAAAGGATTATTCAAGCATTTAGGAGAATATAATGTCTGACATGATTACGGTTGGCGAAGCCGTCGCCAGAACATTAGAGCAATACCAAGTCACCACGGTTTACGGTGTCATTTCGATTCATAATTTACCCATTGCTGATGCAATTGGCCGCCGCGGGATCATCGACTTTACCCCAAGCCGTGGCGAAGCGGGCGCAGTGACAATGGCTGATGCCCATAGCCGTTTTCGCGGGTTAGGTGTGGCATTAACCAGTACAGGAGCGGGCGCAGGGAATGCCGTTGGTTCAATGATTGAAGCGATGAATGCGTGTTCACCGATGATCCATATTACGGGTCAGGTGGAAAAAGCCTATTTAGATATGGATGCAGGGTTTATCCATGAAACCCCAGATCAACTCAGCTTCCTGCGAGCAAGTTCCAAGCAAGCTTTTCGCGTACACAGTGCAGAGCAAGCGATCTCCGTCTTACACAAAGCTATCCAAGTCGCTCAAACTGTGCCTTGCGGCCCCGTATCTATTGAAATCCCAATCGATATTCAAAGTGCTCAAGTGCCTATTTCCGTATTAAGCCCCCCCGTTGTTCCCTCGGTATTACCTGCATGCAACGCATCTCACGTCGACACTATTTGGGAGAAACTTCAACAAGCCAAACAGCCATTATTGTGGATTGGCACAGGGGCATTACAAGCCACTGATGCCGTAAAACGTTTAGCAAATCAAGGTATTGCCGTGATTAGTAGTACCCACGGACGCGGGATTCTGCCCGATGACCACCCTTTTAGCTTACGCGCCTTTCATAATGCAGATTCCATCGATGCCTTAATGCGCAACTGTGATTTGTCCTTAGTAGTTGGTTCCCGTTTGCGCAGCAATGAAACCAAAACATGGTCATTGCCCTTACCGCGCCCGCTGATCCAACTTGATATTGATCCTCAAGCTGCCAATCGAAATTATATTGCTGATATCAATATTACTGGCGATGCTAAAGCCTTACTGGAAGCACTGGCAGACAAAATGGAGCTCGCCAAGCGCCCTGTATCTGATTCTTGGAAAAAACAGGTACAAGACGCCGTTCAGCAAGCTGAGCAACAACTACGTGAACAATGCGGTGCTTATAGTGGCCTCAGTGATGCTGTCGAACAAATTCTACCAAAAGACGGTATTTTTGTGCGCGATATTACGGTCTCAGGGAGCTTATGGGGCAGTCGGTTATTAAAAGCCACTGAGCCAATGCACAATATTCACTCCCTTGCTGGCGCAATTGGCTTGGGTCTCGCAATGTCGATTGGCAGCGCAAAAGCCAACCCAGATACCTCGGTTATTGGCCTTGTCGGTGATGGCGGTTTGATGTTAGGGATTGGCGAACTGGCCACCATGGCACAAGAACAACTTCCTATCGTATTGATTATTATGAATGATAATGGATATGGCGTGATGCGAGGCATTCAGGAAAAATATTTCTCAGGTAGGCAATATTACAATGAATTACTGACGCCTTCATTCAATCAATTAGCTCAATCTATGGGTATTACTGCATTTACCATCGACAAAGCCACTGATTTTAAACCCACCCTCCAGCAAGCTATTGATTTAAAAAAACCTGTCGTGGTCGAGGTTCTCATGGATAAAATCGGCAAAATGAATTTCTCAGGCCCACCACAGAAAAAGTTGTTTTAATTGATTTAGACCCAACCAGAGCAGCTAAAGGCTGCTCTTTTTGTTTGTATGCCAACCCATCAGATACAAAAAAGCCACTTGCTAAGAAGTGGCTTAATGCGCTGATTTAACAGCTAAAATTTGGTGGCCCCTACTGGACTTGAACCAGTGACCAATCGATTATGAGTCCTTTAAATCATCTATCAAAAACAATGATTTACTTTATTTTCAATTAGTTAATTAACGAATAAAATCGAATAAATACGATGATTGGGTTTCTGTGCTGCCATTTTGCTGCCATTATTTTATTTTTTGCAGCGGGTTAAACTCTATAGCTTCTGAAAGGTGATTAGGTGAAAAGTGCGAATACCGCATTGTCATTTTTATATCGGTGTGTCCTAGTATTCTTTGTAAAACTAATATATTTCCACCGGACATCATAAAGTGAGAAGCGAAGGTGTGACGTAAAACATGGGAAGATTGCCTTTCTGGTAGTTCAATTTCTGTTCGACCAAGAGCCGAACGGAATGCAGAATAACAGGATTTAAATAACCGAGCATTTCCCTTACCTCTGGGTAATTCGTTTGCTAATTCATCACTAATTGGAATAGAACGATTCCGCTTACCTTTTGTCTTCGTATATGTAATTGTATTATTTCGAATCTGTGCTGCTGTCAGACTTTCAGCTTCTGACCATCTAGCACCTGTTGCAAGACAAATTTTAACGACGTGAATTAAATCCTTGGATGTGCTTTTCTCACATTCTGAAAGTAATAACCTGATTTCATCATCATTAAGAAAAGCCATTTCTTGTTCATCGGTTTTATATGAACGAACTTTTGCCAGCGGGTGTTCTTTTGTCCATTCATCCAATCGAATCAATTCATTGAACATTGCCCTAAAGTAAGCCAGTTCTAAATTAACAGTGCGTGGAGTGACAGTTTTTAATCTATCTGTTCGTGTAATTTCACCACTCAAACGCTTTTCACGATATAAGGAAAAAATCTTGGCATTAAATTCAGTGGCGAAAGGATCTCCCATAGCTTCGCAGGCAAACATCATTAAAGATTTACGCTTTTCACCATCACCAAGCGTCACTCCATGGGCGCGAAACCAAGTTTCAACTAATTCGGTAAGCTTGCGTTTATCTTGTTTTTCGCCAAGCCAAGGCTTATCTTGTGATTCATCAAGAATATGACGTTCAAATGCAATGGCCTCCCCTTTGGTTGTGAAAATCTTACGGACTCTTTTTCCGTCACGACCATTAGGAAAACATTGGACTAACCACCGTCCATCAGGCTGTTTTTTAACGGTCATATCTTTTGCCGCAGTCCTCTACTAGCTTATAGTATGATTTAGCTAGCCTTTCTTTTGACTCCATCATCAGTTCTTTTCCTGCATCATCTTTTGATTGCATATAAATATCCAATGATTTAACAAAATTATTAGCTTCCAATATTGAAGTCATACCTAAATAAATTGGGTTATCGCTAGAAACTGTTTTATATTGGTTATACTTTTTAGCAACTTTCGATATTTTTTTGGGATAAACGTGTTTATACCAAGCTGAAAACTCATTATGAGTTACCGTTGTATTTTTTAAAGTCTCACCGTCATTAACAGCCATTTCCATTCCTTCGGCCATTATACTTCCAGCATCATCAAAGATATCGGTAGCAATACTACAATCCTCACTCATTGAGAATGCAGTTGATGAAATAGCGAATACACCTAAGAATAAAATAGTTTTCATTTTATATCCCTACAAGTTCTCAATGACAGTAGTAACTCGACCAATAATAGAAATATCCTTTAAATCACAATCAAAAGCCATGCCGACACCCGATACCCGAACTCTCTGCATTGGCATTCTAGTGAGTTCTCTAATGCTTATTTTATCATCAATGCGAACTAACCATTTACCGTCGTATACCTCGCCAAATTTGCGGTCAACAATAAAATAATTCTGTCCATCTTGAACCATAATTGGTTCGCTAGGAAAAGGTGCACCTTGTTTGAATAAAACTTTATCAAACATAGCTATACCAGCATCGAATTCCTCACCATCAATAATTTTGTATTTTTTAAAACGAAGTATATCTAGCTCTTCATCATCAAATTTTTTACCTTGCCCTGTAGCAAGCCATTCAAGACTTACGCCAGTTTCAGCAACGCACCTTACTACTAAGTCCGCCGGAAAATTATCTCTTTTATATCTCCCCGCAAGACTGCTAGAAGCCATTTCAAAATGCTGAGCCAACATTAGTTTGGAGCCAAACCCATAAGCTTCAATAATACGGTCGAGAACTGGCGCGCTCTCGCCAAACATTTCTAAATGAAATTTTCCCATAGTCATACCGTCCATATTCGCAAAAAGCTACAATAAACTTGACTTGTAGTTAAATACGAAATAGACTCGCCTCATGTTGTAGTTTTATACGAATAGAATCGAATAAAAACGGATAAAACCTAAATAGGAGATTTTGCACTATGCGCCCTAATATTACAATCACCATTACTGAGCCTTACCTCACTATAGAAGCCTACTGTGAAAGGTTTGGCATGGCTAAAAGTACAGTTACTGACATGATTAAAGATGGTCGCTTACCTGTACGCAAAAAACATAAAGATATGAAAAATGGTCGTGTTTTTATAAATATGGCAAAGCTAACCGTTGAAGCATTATCAGACTGTGATATTTCGCTTAATGCGTAATTAATTATTCGCTTTAGGAGAATAAAAGCCATGTTTGATTATCAAGCTTCCAAACAATCACACTTTGACAATGCATGCCGTACTTTTGCGATTACGCACAAAGGTGACCTTGTTCAGATAGCGGAAGCAATCGGCATGAATGCGCAAATGTTGCGTAACAAGTTAAACCCTGAACAGCCGCACCAATTTACATGGGGCGATTTAGTTAAAGTTACTGATGCAACAGAAGACGCAACTTTAATTGATGGTTTATTAGAGCAGCTTCAATGCCAGCCGTCTGTACCTTTGAATAATGCGACTGAGGGTAATTTTCCAGCGTATATTTTAAATGCAACGGCAGAGGTCGGAAAGTTAGCAAGCCAAGCGGTTTTAGGTGGTCATATTAATAATGCCCGTTCCGCTGAAATTAAACAGAGCGTAAATAATGCGATCCGTTGTTTAGCATTAGTTGGTGTGACAATTTCAGCCCGTTTACATTCATCCCCTGCGTTTGTATCAGCGATTGATACCGTTGTGGGATTCAGTCAAGCAATGGTGTGAGGTAATTATGTGCAATAAAAAAAGTGATTTAGAAAAGTTAGCTGAAATGACAGGAAAAAACATTGTAATAACACCATCACAAGAAAAGCTTAAGGGTGATGTTTTTAAAAGAGTATCAGAAAAAGCAACATTGAAAAAAGAACTTTTAAATCAAATTTTTTATTCAATGAATATATGTTCATTAGATATTGGTGCAGTTTATGAAGTACTTAATGATGTTCGTAACGAGTTTGATTACGGACTAGGTAATGATGAAATTCCATTCTGAGGAATAAGAAATGACTCAAGCACATAAACAGCAGTACAAATATAAAGTCACTGGTGACTCATTTAAACGTTTAGAAGAAATCAGCTCAAACAAAAAAGATGGTTCATTGAAATATATTGTTCCCGTTATTTTGTTTGCAACTGTTTATTTAATTTCTAGAATATAGGTAATTACTATGAGACAGAACCCAGCAATACTTGAACAGCGTTACATGCCAATGTCTATAGGTCAGCGTGTACACGGTATCAATAAAGTATGTGAAGTTAAATCTAAAACCTCGGGATTAGAGAACAAAGAATTAAAGTCATTTATAAAAGAAATGCGTGACCGCTTTAATGAAGACCATAAAAATAATAAAAAACTTTTAGCTGTTATATTTTTCATGGCTGAAATTGATAAGTCTAGACATGGTTGTCAATTTGAAGATTTCACTTCAAAAGAAATATTTAATATTGTTAAAGCCATTAATTATATTAAAGGCTCAAGCGCCTTATTACCTAAAAATTTAACCTTACCACTCAACTAAATAATACCCAATTAAGTAAGTGACGTTATCGCGTCAGGGATTTTTACATTCTAAATTTAGGAATTAAATAAATGAATATACCAGAACCAACATTTACACCTGTAGTTGATATGGGGAACGGTGAAGATGTCACAATGATTGCTGTTATTCAAGCTAACCGTGAAGATGAAAAAAATGCACGCTCAATTATTTTTGCTTCTCGTTTACGTCGTCTTTCATTGCAGGTTATTCGCGACAAGCTCGACTATGGACAGATAGCGCAGTTATTGGAGAGTGAAGCTAATCACATCGAAAATCAGGCGGTGGCGCAATGAAATTATTTTGCCTTGCTGGTTTACATAAATGGACTTTATATAAAAAAAATCTTCATCAGTTTCAATCATTGAATGGATTACAACCATATATCGATTTTCATTATGGCTGTAACCGTTGTGGAAAAACAAAGGTTGAGTCACGTAATGAAGGCTATTGGGCAACATTCAAAGCCGAACATTTAAACCATGATTTAGGTGACAAATGACGGAACATAATAGCGACGTATATATTTCAATACGTCGCAACCAAGAAGCAAATAAGCCAGGGTTGCCGAAATCAGCGACTCTGGCTGAACGCATTATGTGGGATGCAAATAAAGATGATGCTGAGTGGCGTCATGAAATTATTTCGCATGTTCCCGATTTCCTATCAATTTACTTTGCCACTAAATACGCACGCCTTTTTAATCAAAAAGGTCGTCGTCGTGCCAATGAATTTTTACGCAAAACAGCTAAGAATGTATTGCCACGATTCGAACGTGTCATGAAACAGTATGAATTTAAACATCATGTTTCAGGTGACAGGCCATTCCCTTTTATTGAACAACTCGAAAATATCGCGCAGTTAGATAGAACGGTTATCAAAACCTTGGCAAATGAAATTGCCAGTTTTATGAGCGATAACTATGAGGCTGCAACAAAGCAATACGCCAACAGCGACCCAAAAGATGAATGTGAAGCCCGTCAGCGTCTTGATAAAACTTACGCTTTCCTTGCTAAATTAACATTGCAGTCGGGCACTCAGCCGCCATATTGGCAACAATTTAACAAAGGTAGGATTAGGCCAAGTGAAGATAAACTTTGCGCGGCATTGCTTCGCATGTTTGATGTTGTTTGGTGGTATCGTCGTTTAAAACGTTTATGTGACCTGAAACGTGAGCACCTTGCTATCGCGATTGGTCAAGTTCAAAAGTCCGCATCCCCTTATGTTTCAAAAACAACCTTGCATCGTTGGGTAGAACAAAAGCGTTCCAACTGGCAATTTCTTAAAGACTTTGAATTGCAAGACGAAGACGGCAACCGAACCGAACTTACAAAAATGGTTTTAGGTAGTGTGGCAAACCCTGCCGTTCGTCGTTGTGAGTTAATGGCACGCATGCGCGGGTTTGAAGACCTCGCAAATGAAATGGGCTGTGATGGTGAGTTCTACACAATGACCGCTCCATCAAAATACCATTCCGCTTATCAAGCAGGTGGTTTTGTTGATAATTGGAACGGATGTGATCCAAGAGCAACCCAAAAATATCTGTGTAAAACGTGGGCGAAAATACGTGCGGCTTATAGCCGTGCGGGTATCCGTGTTTTTGGTTTTCGTGTTACTGAGCCACACCATGATGGTACGCCACACTGGCATATGTTGTTGTTTGTTATGCCTGAGCAGAAAAAACAATTACGTTCTATTTTTAGCCACTATGCACGTTTAGAAGATAGAGACGAACTTACCACACCTAAAGCATTAAGAGCCCGTTTCCACGTTGAACCTATCGACGAAAGAAAAGGTAGTGCAACTGGCTATATCGCTAAATACATTTCAAAAAATATCGACGGTTACGCGATGGACGATGAAGTCGATAAGGAATCAGGCCAGAAGTGCAAAGACATGGCGCGTGCAGTTTCCGCTTGGGCTTCTCATTGGAAGATTCGCCAATTTCAACAAATAGGCGGTGCGCCTGTGTCTGTATGGCGTGAATTACGCCGTATGGGTGATGATACAGAAGCATCAACAGGTTTGGATGTTGAGTTTGCCGAAGTCCATAAGGCCGCAGACACAAGCAATTGGAGCGAATACACCAAATTGCAAGGTGGTGCCTTTGTACGTCGTGCCGACCTTATCGCCCGTCTATGGTATGAGCGTGAAGAAAAGACCAACGCCTATGGTGAGCCTGTCGATTGTATCAAGGGTGTTTATTGTACTTTGGTAGGTAATGACTCCCCATTAATTACCCGTATTAAGAGCTGGCAGATTGTGCCGAAGTTAGCCGAAGCGACAGCGGAGGCTGGTTTTGATGGCGCGATTAGCGCCCCTTGGAGTTCTGTCAATAACTGTACGCAGGCACGGAGGACGATTAAAGACAAAGAAACGGTTATTCCCGATATTGTGAGAAAAGCCAAAGAAATTGGCATCACATTAGACCCCGAAAAAGACCCTTTCATGATCCATTCGATAGCAAAAGGGGCAATTTATACAGAGAACGGTCAAAGCGTGAGGTTTCATGCGAATGGCCATATTCAAAAAATCATCACTAAAGCAGATAAAAAACAAAAATTACTGGCTCGGTGTGAGTCGGCTATATCTCGAATTCAACAAAGGATAAAAGAAAATGGCAAAAACAGCAGCAGAGCGCAAAGCGGAACAGCGTAAAAGACAAAAAGACAGTGGCGAAACTAAATTTGAGTTGATTGTTGATAACCAAGAACTAGAAATGTTACGCCAAAATTGTGTATTACGGCGACCAGGGCGAGAGCCTTACGATATGAATGAATACATTCAATTACTGATTATTAAAGACAACCAAGAGCTGACAGAAAAATATAAACAGCTTTCTAATGAGTGTTGCGGTAAATGTGGAGAGAGTTTGCCTGTTGCTGAGTGTTGTTTGTCGGGAGCAGCAGACTGTTGGAACACCAAAGGTTGGCATGAATTATCATTAAGTAAAATTGGCGTGACATGTCACGAAATTAAAAGTTAGACATACATTTAATGTAACTCTTTAATAAAAAAGATTTTTTTATTTTTTTGACTTATACAGTGTTCCCCTGTGGTTTAATTTATGTATACTGTATAAATATCCAGTATACAAATGGGAATTTGAATATGAGCGATTTGTTACAAGAATCAATGACGTTTGAACGTATTAGTGTTATTGCTAAATTAGGGAGTTTAGAGGGGTGTAATCACAATGAGCGCCAGGTTGTATTAGGGCTGATTACTGAACTTGCAGATAATGCAATAGAAGCGATATCAAAGAAAGATGATAAAAAAATCAGGCTGCTCAATAGCAGCCACCACGATTCAAAAGCAATTACACAGTAGATGAATTTAAAAGACCAAGCGCCAATTGGCGCTGATGGGGATTGAAATTTTCAATCATAGTTTGAATGTGTTCATCACTTTTCGCACTCGGGCTTATGGTATGACTAAAAGTGATATTTAAAACGTAAGTGTGACCGCATTCAACATCATTACAGGCGCAGTAAACGTCTGAAATTTCACGATGTTTGCGATTCGATTTGCGAATTGTCGCGCGGTGTCCACAGACAGGACAGAATATTTTTAACACTTGCATGTTCCGACGCTCCGATTGTTGATAACGTCTTAATTTTACCCTATTTTTAGGCATTATTCATTTTCCTTGGCGATATTTTGACGAAAATTTAATTTTAATAATGCGTTATTGCCGATTTCTCTATTTATCGCATTCATAAATAGATTTTGCACGGGGATAACTTCATCTTGTCGGTACGCTTCCCTTGCTTTTAAGGGGTCACCTAAGCCGCCAGAGCCTAAACCAGGAATGATACCAGCAAGGCCAGCAGGGAAACGGTGAGCATTCAGAATGTCTTGCGCACTAATACTTTTCACATTACTAAATTCATCGTTTGCAGAAATGTCCCCCACAGGAATAAACTTGATGCCGTCAGGGTCGCCATTCGGCACACTCACAAACATAGTTTCAAAATTACCAATCCCCTTGCTTTGGCTGAGTTTTTGGATAATTTGTTCTTCTACTTCGTCGGTCATATTCGGGTCATTACAGTAAATCATCCCGCCCGTATGTGCCCCATTGTGGTAATAACGGCGACGGAATATGGTAGCTTCACTGTTCAATAATGCTGCGTGAATGCCCCCGATATAATCGGGTAGGCCATAGACTTGCTGTTGCGGGTCATACATTTTGATATAAATGATTTCATCAGGGCTATAAACTAACGGTTCCCCCTCTTGTAAAATGACAAAATCCCCATCTTTCCGCCTGCGTAAATAAAGTGAGGGTAAAACTTCCAATTCGATGGTTTCCCCCCAACCGTTACGCACTTTTAAAATAGCCACATCGCCAAATAAAAAGTAATTAAAGACAGCCGCTTTTAATTGCTCATGGGTTAGGCCACCGCCAATATAATCACTGGTGACCATATTATGACGGGCGTAAAGAACGCCGCCATGTTGCCCATTTAAATTCACCAATTGTGCCAGGGCTTCACGGTCTATTGGGGGTGTCCAATGGTCAAAATCATTGTCATACCAGATATTTTTATAATCGGTATGCGTCGTTAGAATAGGTGTTGGCTTGCCTAGTGTGATGCTAAAGCCTTTAGAGGGGGCTTTAGTCGGTTGCACCATTTGTTTGCGTGAATTCCGTTTCTTTTTCATTATGCGGCCTTTGGTAATATATATTTGGATTTGCGCTTTTTATCCGTATTAAGCGGCTCTTTAATCACAGCATGAGATGTCGCCCAGAAAACATCGGCGTGGCCTGTTTCTTGTGTTCTGTCAGCAACAAATGTCATTGCGCCCCCTTTTCCCGTGGTTGTGTGGCGAATGCATAAAAATGACGCGGGGATTTCTTTCTGATCCATATCCCATTCAATGCGTTCCTCGTCGATAATATCTATCATTTTCATCACAAGCTGCGTTTTCATTTGCAGACTATAAAGAATGGGTTGTGTGATACGTGGTGCAAAATCCTGCACCATCTCATATACGGATTGACCTATCCCTGTAGTATCAATGCCAATGTGTGTAAAGCGATATTTTTTGGTTAAGTCTTCAATCAATTTGGCTTGATGTCGCCAGCTAAAGCCCTGCCAGTAAAATGTCGCTAAAACCCTAAACACTTCGGGTACCATCATAGGCGGGGCAACAATAACAAACGTTGATGTGTCACCAGAACGCGCTGGGTCATAACCGCCCCATACTTCACGGTTACCAAATGGTCGCGGGTCGTTGGGTTTATGGTCTTCCCATAAATTCACATCAACGCCACATTTTTCTAGCTGGTCATATTTAAAGACGGATGCGCCACTGTCGATAAATACGCACATATACAACATGTTGAATGTATCAAGGTTGTAGCGTTGTCGTAGCTTATCAATAGACGCTAAGTTAAAGCCGCCCTTAATAGCATCTTCAAGGGTAATAACGTAGCGCCATTGTCCATCGGGGCAATCACGCCCCCCGTCACGCATTTCTTTTTCGCTGGGAAACTCAATTTTTTTACGCTTGGGGTCATTGCCGCGCCATTCGTCACCAATCCAAAATTTATAGCCTGCATGCGTTTTAGAGCTAGGTGTTGATAAATAGGTAGTGCGCCATTTGTCGTGTGTCGCCATAGCTGACGCCACGTCATTTAAGCGTTTAAAATCAGGTACCCACAAATATTCATCGCAATACAAGTGACCGCTGTAAGATTGGGCGGTGTTTTTATTCGTAGAAAGAAAGCGTAATTCTGCCCCATTACTTAATTTGATAGGGTTACCCGTTAATGTCACTCCGAAAAATTTTTCGGCAATATTGACAATATAAGACCGAAAAACTTCGGCTTGTGGGCGTGATGCTGATAGAAAAATCTGCGGGTCACCCGTTAAACAGGCATTTTCAAAAGCTTCAAAAGCAAAGTACCATGTTGCCCCGATTTGACGGCTTTTTAAAATATTACGAATGGATTTTGTAATATTAATGCGTAAATGTTTTTGGTAGCCGAACAGCATTTCATCGGCGAATCGTTGGAAATCTTCTGGGGTGAGGCTGGAAATGTCATTTTTGCGATAGCGTTTCTTTTTCTTCGGCTCACCAGTGTCGTCAGAGACATAATCGCCCCGACCTTGCATGTCCGATATTTGTGATTTTAACGCCGCCATTTTTTCAGCGTGCTTATTCGCTTGCGCCATTAATTTAACGTGGCTAGCAATTAATCGGTCTAATTCATCTAATTCAAGCTCCGTTTTTTTATTTCGCTCGCTCAATAAAGCAATGCGGCGGTTAATTGCTTCAATCACACTTTCATGACTGAGCATATCAGCCCAATTCCATTTTTCTGCCCAATAGTAAACAATCCGACGATTAGGCAGGCTTAATTCCTCCGCGATTTCCGCTGGAGTGTAGCGTCGCAAATATAACGATTTTGCGACCTGTATTTTTGCATCCGTGTATTTAGCCATAGTAGATGCATTGTGCCCCGACCTTTGAGCGCTGGCATTAAGCAGCTTTCGGCAAAGGATTTATAACCGAATCGAACTTGTCGCCAGTGAAAAAAATGTGGGCAATACTGAGCACCTAACGAAATGGAAGCAATAAACCCAAGGACGGGAGCAACATGTAAATGTCGCAATTGAGAACAACATGGTTATGTATCGCGACTGAGGGCGAAACAGCAGACGGGAGAGAAATCCTTCGTGATGAACTTCTGGATATAGCAGAAACCTACGACCCAGAACTGTATACAGCTTTGATTTGGGAAGGACATAGAACACAGGGACAGAAACGCGGCGATCCTCTTGGTGAAGTTTTAGCGCTTCGCGCTGAATATGACGACGCAAAAGTATTACATTTATATGCAATTTTACGCCCTTACATTCGCTTACTTGAAGCTAATAGCCAAAATAGATTGCTTTTTACTTCCATTGAAATGCAGTTGAATTGGCGAGGTACGGGCAAAACTTACATGGATGGCCTAGCGGTAACGGATGAGCCAGCTAGTGTGGGAACAACGCGGCTACAATTTAGCCGTCAGGACAATCAAAGGACAGAAGATATGAGTAAATGGCGTAAAAAATTTGGGATTGAAGAACCGCAACCAGCCCCTCAACCTACCAGTATCGCTGATGACGAGACCTTAGCGGAAATGGCGAAAGAGCTAGATGCCGCATTACGCGAAATTGAATCATTAAAACAACAGCTTGCCGAAACGAAAGTAGAAGTGAGTGACGCGCAAGACGATATTGACAAAGTCAAAGAGGTTGTTGATACGGAAGATTTTGCAAAATTACGTGATAACTTGCCTAACATTGTGAAAAACTTTAGCAAATTAGATAAGGCTGTTACAACAAAGCCAAATCTGAACCCTAACGGAAACAAAAACGCACGTTTTAATTTCCTGTAATAGAAAATAAAACAAAAGTTAGGTTTCATTAGGAAAAAAGGAAAGGAATCCATGCAATTAAATCCAAGAGCTAGACAGTTTTTAAAATCATATGAAGCTGGGCTAGCAGAAGCTTATGGAGTCGATGATACTTCAAAATATTTTGCTCTGACTGATCCAAAAGAAACGTCATTGCGTGATGCGCTGATGGATCAATCTACATTCTTAAACATGATTACGTGTGCTGATGTTGACCAACTTCAAGGCCAAGTCGTATCTGTTGGGAATCCAGGTATTTTTACGGGGCGTAAGCAAGGTGGGCGTTTTATTCGTCAAACTGCGAACGATGGTAATGAATACAAATTAGTTGAAACTGATTCAGGCGCTGCACTTGATTGGGCTCTTTTATCTGTTTGGGCGAACTCAGGTTCTGAAAATGAGTTTTTCCAACGTATGCAAGCATTTACTAATGAGACGTTTGCATTAGATATGATCCGAATCGGTTGGAATGGTACGCATGTAGCAAAATCAACCGATTTTGAAGCCAATCCGAACGGTGAAGACGTTAATATCGGTTGGCATCAAATCGCTAAAAATTGGGACGGTGGTAAGCAGGTTATTACTGACCCTGTCAAACTGGATGATAAAGGGGATTATCGGTCATTAGATGCAATGGCATCAGACCTGATTAATACCTGTATCCCAGTGCAATATCGTAGTGACCCACGATTGGTTGTATTAGTTGGGCCTGATTTGGTTGCAGCTGAACAGTACCGACTTTATCAAGCGGCTGATAAGCCAACCGAAAAAATCGCGGCTCAAATGCTGGGAACCACAATTGCGGGTCGTCCTGCGATTATTCCACCATTTATGCCAGGTAAACGTATGGTCGTGACATATCTGTCAAACCTGCATATTTACACCCAACGCAATACTCGCCAGCGTAAAGCAGAGTTTGTCGAAGACCGTAAGCAGTATGAAAACAAATACCTGCGTAATGAGGGATATGCGTTGGAATATCCAGAGTTATATGCCGCATATGATGAAAGTGCGGTCACTATTGGTGAAATTACCGAACCTGCTGAAAAGGTAGGTGAATAAGCCATGCTGTCACCTGCTCAACGTCATCGAGCTAGTGTTGAACTACGCCAAAAGCTAGAGCAACAACAGGCCGTCACTATCGCTGATGGTGCCAGTATGCACTTGCAAGCGAGAGCGATTGAGCGGGATGTCAAAAGATTGCGTGAGCAACCGACAACAGCTGACCGTGTGGAAATGAAAAAGCGGGAGTTATTACCCGCTTATCTTCCCACAGCTGAACGCTACTTGTCCGAAGGGGAAGTTTACCGAAACCCAATTTTTGCTTATTGCGTCATTTGGCTATTTGATATTGGGGATTTCGACAGGGGGTTGGATTGGGCAGATATTGCCATTGAGCAAGGACAGCTCACCCCAGACAATTTCCGCAGTAATTTTCCAGCCTTTGTCGCTGACACGATATTAGCCTGGGCAACATTGGAAAATGAAGCGGGACACTGTATTGAGCCTTATTTTTCAAGAACGTTTAAAAATGTCACTGAAACGTGGAAAGTTCATGAAAAAATCAGGGCGAAATACTACAAATTTGCTGCATTGAATTTGCTAAGAAGCAATATCAATGAAGATGCGAAAGCCAGCGCCATTGACTGTGTTGATACATTGGAGCAGGCCGCATCATACATGGAAAAAGCACGACAGCTTAATCCTAAAGTGGGTGTTGATACGCACTTAAAACGGATCGCAATGCGTATTCGCGCGTTAACAGCCGAATAAAAACGACTACCGCAAGCCAATCGGGCGTGGTGGAGATGATGCAATTTATTGCTTTTAGTCTTGGAAGCCAGTCAGCCCGATTTTTTAAAGGATAAAAAATGAAAACATGGATGATAGGCGTATTTTTTGCGCTGGTATTTTCAATGAGTTTAATTGTCGGTAATAAATTTGATATTGAAATATTAACGGATATTGGTGTTTCAATGGCGTGGGTATCTATTATTTTTTATTACATTATTTCCGCGTCGATTTCATTAGCTCTATTTTGCTTTTCATTTGGTGATGCAAAGCAAAAGGGAATTTGTAGAGAGTTTATTTTAATATTTAATGAAACTAACTCAAAGCCAAGGGCACTTTTCTATTTAATAAATAACGTTTTCGCAATTGTGTTCTTGTTTTTATCGGGGTTTATTACAACAGGTGTTAGCCTCGCAGTAATGTGTGTTGCATCGCGATATTTAACTAAAGTTGCTGCAAGGAAAATCCTATGCTCAATGGCAACGATTTAAATTATCAATCCGTTGAAATAACTAATGATAGTTTCTGGCCTGATATTAATTTAGCGGATTTTCAAAAACAGCGGAAAATACCGATTGATTTAGACAGTGAGTTATTAACCGATGCACTATTAGCCAGTATTGCTGAAATTAATTTATCGCTAGAGTCGTTAAAAAGTCGATATATTTCGAAAGGCTATAGTACCGCAAATGATGTGCCAGGGGCAAAGGCCAACGGACAAAACGCATTATGTGCGCAATATAAAAAAGCGCTCTATGCAAGAGCAAAAGCGGACTTAATTGGTGAATTTAATTCAGTATCAAGCCGCGCACCAAATCCAAAGCAAGAAAACCCAGAAACTAAAAATAGTTTACTTGCGGAAGCCGCATTTGTTATTCGAAATATGAAAGGCTTAAAACGTGTCACGGTGGCAATGATATGAGCAAATTACAGAGTCTAACCAAATTTTTAAAAGCGAATTTACCTGAGCGAGTTTGCCAGGTCGAATTCACTAGCGAAACGGACGAAATTCAATTTATCCGTGCGCATCGGGATTTAGGCTTAGACCAATATCAAATGATGATACGTCAATGTGATGCGCTGATATCTTGGGGGCGATTTCCTTATCGTCAAATTCACCCTGATTATATTCCCCTGCTTATTGATGCATGGGCGAGTGAACAAGATAACGAGCTAGGTAATAGCAATATTGAACAAGAACCCCCATCAATGACAGTTGATGTTGATGATGAAACCGCTGTTATTGTTGTTTCTATTTCTTTTGCTGAGCCCGTTGTCATGAAAGAAGACCCAAACGGCATCGTTCCGTTTGATGGTAAACGTTGGTCACTGGCAAATACCGAATTTGGTTATGCCGAACACGCTGAAATTTATAGCGATGTGAAAAATGATAATTAACGGTCAGCTCAATAAAAGCCAGTTTGCGGAAATGCAAAAAGCCTTAAAAGGCTTGGAGTTACCCCCAAAAAAACGACAACGGTTTTTATGGCGCATGGCGAAACATGGTGTGATTGCCGCCGCCAAGCGAAATGTTAAAAATCAACAATCGCCAGACGGAAAAAGCTGGCAGGCGAGAAAAAGCCCTTGGCGTAAAAAAATGCTGCGTAACATGCCTAAGTTACTGCATATCAAAGAAATGCCGCAAGTTGAAGCTGTTCGCATTTATTTACAAGGCGGCAAGTACCGTAATGGGGCTAAAAATGTGCCCGCAGGCGTTGTCGGATATGTCCAACAACATGGGATGAATCTCACTATCAGTCGAAAGCAAGTGCAAAGTCAGCAAAATAGTGACCCTAATCGATTAGCGACCCGAAAACAAGCAAAGAAACTGCGCGATTTGGGGTACCAAGTCAAAACAGGAAAACGGCTTAAAAAGCCAACCGTAAAACAGATAACGGAAACCATGTCTTTTAATCAAGCGGGTTTACTTATCAAAAAGTTAAGAGGGAAAACAGCGAAAACAAGCTGGACAATTGACGTTCCCGCCCGTGTTTTCCTCGGCATGAGTGACAGTGATTTTAAAAAGGCACTCGCAAGGCAGTTACAAGGGATTGGATTTGGCGCTGATGTTAAAGCGCAGGATATTAAATAAAAGGACTTAACTATGTGGCCTAATGTACAAGTTAATCAAGTCAATCAGTTACAAGGCGAAACAAAAGAAATTGAGCGTGTTTTGCTGTTTGTGGGCAAAGGGAAAAGCCATGTTGGTGAAACCTTACCCATTAATACCCAAACTGATTTAGATACGTTATTGGGGGCAGAAAATAGCCCTTTAAAGTCGAATATCAAGGCAGCAATGGCGAATGCTGGGCAGAACTGGTTTGGCTATGTTCACGTCTTGCCAGAGAGCGCAGCCGAAACCGCTTTTGTTGATGCGGTAATGAAAGCGCAATCTGTTGCCAGTGTTGAGGGCTACGTCTATATCGGTGACACCACCAAAGCCACCATTAAGGCCGCGCAAACACTCCGTGCCAATTTAATGGCGAAGTTTGGGCGTTGGACATGGGCAATTCTTTCTGTCGCAGGCCTAAAGGATAAGGAAACGTGGCAATTAGCCTTAACGCGCCTTGGTGAGCTTCAAAAAGGCGAAGCGGTTGAATCTATTCAATTGGTGCCTACGTTTTGGGGAAATGAAGCGGGCGTATTGGCAGGACGTTTATGTAGCCGTGCGGTTACCATTGCGGATAGTCCAGCTCGTGTACAAACAGGCGCTTTACTTGATTTAGGCAGCGTTGATAAGCCAAAAGATGGTAGCGGTGTGGAAATTGATTTAGCCACCTTGCAAGCGTTGGAAAAACTGCGATTTAGTGTACCTATGTGGTACCCCGACTATGACGGCATGTACTGGTCAGATGGTCGCACATTAGACGTTGAGGGCGGCGATTTTCAGGCTATTGAAAACCTGCGCATCGTTGATAAAGTTGCGCGCCGTGTCCGTTTGCAAGCAGTTGCTAAAATCGGTAACCGTAGCTTAAACAGTACGCCAAATAGCATCGAAACCCATAAATCCTATTTTGCTAGCACTATGCGTGAAATGTCACGTAGCGCAGAAATCAACGGTGTCACGTTCCCTGGTGAATGTAAGCCGCCGCAAGATGGTGACGTCGTAATTGTGTGGAAAACCAAAAATACCGTTGAAATTTACATCACCGTAAGAACGTATGAATGCCCGAAAGGAATTACGGTCAGTATCTTACTGGATGCTAGCTTGGAGAGCGCATAATGAGCCAACGTTTATCAGGTCAATCCTTTGACTTCAATATCGACGGTGACTTAATTCACGTCGAAAAAGTGAGCCTATCCATTACCGATAACACCGCAGCCGCGCAAACGCGCGGTATGCCAGACGGTTTTGTCGCGGGTGATGTAAGCGCAGAGGGTGAAATCGAAATTAGCACAAAATATTTTGAGATTATCGTCGCAAAAGCACGCGCGGCAGGCTCTTGGCGCGGCATTAAACCAATGGATTTCTTGTGGTACGCCAAGGCAGGCAATGAAGAAATGAAAGTCGAATCATTCGGTAATAAATTGATTCTGAGCGACATTTTAGATGTTGACCCGAAAGGCGGTGCAGTGACAACCCACAAAATTAAATACCTAGTTACCAGCCCTGATTTTGTGCGTATTAAAGGCATTCCGTATTTAGAGTCGGAATTAACTCAAACCCTTATCGGATAGGTAATTTTGTTCATGGAAGAACACGAAAAAACATTTATTACAATGGTTGTTATAGGGGCGCTAATTAGCATCGGTCAAATGTTAACAGGGGCAGAGCCTATCACCATCAAGTTATTTGTTAGTCGGGTAATTTTAGGGGCGGCAACATCCGTCGCTGCCGCTGCTCTTTTAATTTGGATCCCTGACCTTTCACCGCTTGCCCTTGTGGGATGTGCATCCGCACTAGGGATTGCAGGGTATCAAGCTGTTGAGATGTGGATTAAAAAACGTGGAAATGCACTGTTAAAAGGGAAATTTAAGCAATGAGCAAATTACCACCAAGAGGTATTCGTAACAATAACCCTGGCAATATTCGCCACGGTGATAAATGGCGGGGCTTACACCTTGAGCAAACGGATAAATCATTTTGTCGATTTATCGCACCTGAATGGGGGTATCGGGCGTTATTTATTTTAATGCGCACTTATGAGCGAAAATACAAAATTTGCTCCATTCGTGAAATCATTAATCGTTATGCGCCGCCAGTGGAAAATAACACCGAGGGCTATATCCAGCGTGTTGCAAAAGAGCTAAACGTTAGTCCTGATGATTGCTTATCAGTCATGCAAAAAGACGTTTTATTTGCTTTGGCTGATGCCATTACCCGTGTCGAAAATGCGGGGCAGCAACCTTGGGGCATTGTCGAATTCGAAAAAGGATATGCATTGATATGACAAAACAACTCGCGCTAATAATTGCTTTATTGGCCTGTGCCTTTGGCGCGGGTTGGAAAGTCAACAGCCTCTATCACGATAGCATTGAGCTAACCGCACATAAAACAGCGGTTAAAATCAAAGGGGATATTGAAAAAATATCCAGTGAGTCAGGTCAAAAACTGGAAGAACAATTGGAGGGGATTGCCAATGCTGCCCCCAGAGAAATACGCACTGAAATTATTAAGCCTGTGTTTACTAACGTTTGTGTTAGTGATGAGTTTGTCAGCCTGTACAACCAAACCGCCGACAATATCGAGCGTGAACTATCAGGAAAACCTGTTAAAAAAATGCTCGACGGACATTCCGAGACTCGCGGGAACAACAGGCCGTGATATCTCAGAGCCATTAGAAAGAATGGCTATTTTATATGGTCAATGTGCCGCACGGCACAACCAATTAACGGACGAAATCAGAAAGAGAAAGGAACCATCTCATGACTAAAAAAATTATTACGTTAACTATCAATGAAAAAGACGTTAGCTTTGAGCCCAATATCACGGCGTACAACGGCATGATTAACGAAATGTCGATGGACAACAAAGTCGCACCGCTCACCACCTATTTAAAACGTATTGTTACCGATGAAAGCAAAGCGGATTTGGACGAATTACTCAGCTTCCCAGGCGCCGCCGCACAGCTTGCCGAAGCAGTAAACAAAGAATACGCGCCAAAGTTGGAAATTAGCGTAAAAAACTAAAAAGCCGTGTTCGTGCAATTGAGCGTAATGAGTTGGAGCAATTCATTGCGCTCAGAAAACACTATTTACCGCATGAGCCCGACACGGAAGAAAATATCGCAGCTGCAATCTGGTTAGATAACCGTCATTGGACAAACTCGCAAATTGCAGTCGCAAACGGAATTGCGTTGGCATTTAAAGGTGACTCATGAGCGAGTTAGATTTTACTCTCAGTCTTATCGACAATATCACAAAACCCATTCGGCAAGTACAGTCGGCTGTCTCTAACTTTGCTAGGGACAGCCAAGTCGCCTTTGGCAAAATTGCGATTGGCGGTGCGGGTCTTGCGGGGGCATTTTGGTCTATCAAAAGCATTCTTGACCCTGCCATTGAAATGAATGACGCCATGATGACCGCATCATTGCAGGGCATTGATGATGGAATAATGTCAACCGTGTCTAAAGATGCCCTGAAATTCGCATCCCAATACGGGAAATCATCCATTGATTTTGTGAATTCAACCACGGCAATCAGCAAGGCCATTAACAATGTCACGCAGCAAGATTTGCCACAATTAACCCGCATTACCAACACTACCGCCGCCGCATTAAAAGCGACATCAACCGAAGCCACCGAATACATGGGGCAAATGTTTAACCAGTTTGAAAGCCAAGCGAATGCCGTTGGGCATGTTAAATTTGCCGAAGATTTGGCAGGTAAGGCCGTGTATATGTCAAAAGCCTTTGGCGTATCTATGGCTGAAGTGACGGGCTTAATGGAGGGCGCAAAAAATGCGGGGACGCAATTTGGCGTCGGCATTGATGAACAGCTCGCGGTGTTGGGTGAATTACAAAGAACGCTGGGCGGTGAGTCGTCAGGGGCATATGAAGCCTTTCTCAAAACCGCCACTGATAGTGGTAAAAAGCTCGGTCTGTCATTCGTCAATGCGTCAGGCCAGATGTTATCCATGCCTGAAATGCTGGATAAATTACAGGCTAAATATGGCGCAAGCATTGAGGGCAACTTAAAAGCCCAAAAGGAAATTGAAGCCGCCTTTGGTGACTCTGCCGTCGTTGTCAAACAGCTTTATGGCAATGTTGATATTTTGCGCAAAAACATTGGTTTCTTGGGCGCAAGTGATGGAATGAAGCGCACCACGGAGCAAGCCGCAAAATTAGCCAATCCGTGGGAACGGCTTATGTCCATTTGGCAATCTATCCGCATTGCCATTGGTATGACGCTATTACCTGTTATTACGCCATTAATCGACAAATTAGCAGAGGGTGGTCAAACCCTTGTACGTTGGTTTACGTTATTTCCTAACATTGCACGCTGGGTCGGCTATATCACGATGGGAACGCTTGGTTTTGCTGCCGCAGGTGCTGCCGCTAATATCGTGATGGGTATTTCCAAATTTATCATTGCTGGGTTAAGTATCATCATGGGGGTATTTAGTGGAGCGCTGAAAATTGGCACTGCTGCTATTTGGTTATATAGCGTTGCAGTAAAGGCGTGGAGTGCATCACTGAAATATCTGCGTGGGGTATTATTGGCCGTATCGCTACAATCAAAAATTGCGGGCGTAAGCTTTTCATTTATGAGCTGGCCTATTTTGCTAATTATTGGCGCTATCGCACTTTTAGCTTATGGCATCTATAAACTTATTCAACATTGGGATGATGTTAAAGCCGCAGTGATGAATACAACAGCGTTTAAAGTAGTGGCTATCGCAGTACGTGCCGTCGGTCTTGTTGCTATGCAAGCTTGGGAATGGATGTCACAAAAATGGCAAGAGTTTACCGCCTACTTTGCTGATACGTGGGCATTCAAGGCAATCATGATTGTGATTAACACCTTGAAATCTGCGTTTATTCAAACATGGCAAGCCATTACAGATGGATGGGACGCGGTTTGCAATTTTTTTAGTGACTCACCTATTGATAAAACATTTGAAGCAATGGGAAATAGTATTAAAGCCATTTTTTCAAAGGTTTGGCAATCAATAACGGATTCATTTCGTAGTGTCTATAACACTATTGTGGAAACGCTAAATTATTTGCCTGGTGTCAATATTGAAACCAAAACCACAGGAACCGTCGACGGCTCACCCGCTCCAGCAGGTGCGGCGGGTTTATTGGTCGGCGGGCAACTTAGTGGCGTAGAAAAAGGTGGCATTAGTCGGCAAATCAGCAATAACCGAACTCAATCGATTGATAACAGCAAGCATTTTGATAACGTAACATTCAATGTGACAAACGGAATGTCACCAACGGATTTAGCGGAATGGACTGCGCTGGAAAATGGATAATTTACTCTACATTGATTTATTAATTACAAATCGAAACTTTACATTGAACTCGGGTAATGAACCCGAGTTATGTAATAACCGCCAATCAATCACCCAAGATGTGGCGCACCGCATTATTGAAAGTGGCCTTGCCACCCAATTGGTTGCAGAGCGCAGCCCAACATTGCGTGCGGACATCCGCACACAAATGGAAATCTTGGTTGAAAGTGATGAACGATTAGTGCCAGGCACAGTTGTGATTGATGAAGAAAGCACCAAGCGCCTTTGGGTGACAGCTGACACCTATGATTTTGGTCGTATCAATTTAGGGGTGAATTATGAACAGTAAAAACATTCCTGAAATTGATTATGAACAGGTCTTGCGTGATAGCGGAATGCCCGTCTCAGAGGATGAAATCAGCGATAAATTCGCAGAGATTGTCCATGACGAGGGTTTTGTTACTAACACATCGGATATGTCCCCGTTTTGGCGGTTGATTAACACCATCGTAACAAAGCCTGTTCGCTGGCTCACAGAAGCGTTAATCAATATCACTTTGAAGAATATGTATTTAGCCACCGCATCAGGGCAGTGGCTAGATTTATTCGCTTGGGGTGTCAATTTAACGCGCAAGCCTGCCACCGAAGCTAAGGGCGTCATTCGCTTTTATCGTGTGATAGGTGCAGGAACGGTTACCATTCCAGCAGGAACTATTGTACAAACAGAGCGTATCAACGGGATTATTTACAGCGTGAAAACCGTTGAAACCCAAGCGTTAAATACCGATAGCGCATTAGTGCCGGTTATCGCTGAAAATGCGGGAGGGGCTTACAACCTTGCGCCAGGTTATTTCCGTATTTTACCTGTAGCGATTGCAGGGATTGAGCGCGTTCAAAACGAAGATAACTGGTTATTGGTACCAGGTGCGAATGCCGAAAGTGACAATGATTTGCGTGACCGCTGCCGCAATCAATACAACTTAGTCGGTCAATATCACACTGACGCCGTATATCGCGGCATGATTGCAAATGTTATCGGATTAAGCATTGACCGTATTTTCTTTTTGCATGATGCCCCTCGCGGGGCGGGAACCGCTAACGCCTATTTATTATTAGACAGCGGCGTCGCAAGTCAGCCCTTTATCGACAAAGTGAATGACTATATTAATGCGCAAGGCCACCACGGACACGGTGATGATATGCAGTGCTTTTTCATGCCAGAAACACAGCACACATTAAAGGTCACATTATTTGTACAAAGCGTGGAAAACCTCACCGCTGAAGAACTGCAAAAACTTAAACAAGATACGGGCGATTTGGTGCGTTGTGCATTTCGTGAGAACACAAATTATGACGTTAAAAAAACATGGCCATATTCGCGGTTTTCATTCTCAAATTTAGGCCGTGAGTTACATAAACAGTTTTCTGTCTTGGATTCTATTGTGTTTAGCATTCCCGACATTGTCAGTGATTTAAGCGTGCCACGCCTAAAATCGCTCACGATAGAGGTGAAAAATGCCCGAGTTTAAAGAACGATTAAAACGGTTGCAGCTGCCGTCATGGATGAACCAAGGTGAACCCGCCACACTATTGCGAGCCGCAAAGCGGTTTTGGGACATCATTTACGGTTGGCTCACATGGCCTTTGGCGCAGTTAGACCCCGACACCTGCACTGAACCATTATTAAACTTGTTGGCGTATCAACGGGATATCCAGCGTTTTAATAATGAACCCTTGGATTTATACCGTAAGCGCGTTAAATACGCGTTTATTAATGCCAAGGAATCAGGCAGCGTCGCGGGATTTATTGATATCTTTAAACGCCTTGGCGTTGGCTATGTCGAAATTAATGAGCGACAACCTGATATTGATTGGGATGTCATTATTTTACGCGTCAGTGACGGTCAAATTGCGAACAACCCAGATTTGTTGCTACAAATTATCCGTCAGTACGGGCGAACTTGTCGCCGCTATCGCTTTGAAGTCATGGCAGTGCATGAGTTAGGAATGCGAGTGGGATTTGTTGAAGCGGAATATATTTGCTATTACGCCACACTGCCAAATCAACCACTGTTTATTCGAATTGGACAAATTTCAGCGTCGAGTGAAACATACGGCGCGTCATTAATGTAAAGGACTACATTATGTCATCATCAGTTATCACAATTGCTTTCGAAAATTGGAAAGCCCAAGAAGCGGCAAGCGGTAAGGCTGTATTATTGGATGAATTTGTATTCGCCAATGTGCCGAATTTAGACCCGACACAACCGATTGACCGCAATGAAAAATTACCCCCTGCAAATCAAATTGTTCACCGTCAGGCCGTCAATAAAGCAGGTTTAGCCAGCGAAAATGCTGTGGCTTATAGTGTCACGATGGGTGCAGACGTTGGTAACTTTGATTTCAACTGGATAGGCTTATTAAATAAAGCATCTGGTACCATTGCGATGATTACGCATGCGCCAACCCAAAGGAAATTAAAAAATCAAAATGGACAGCAAGGGAATGTGCTAACTCGTTCATTCTTACTTGAGTTCAATGGCGCGGCTACGGAAACCCAAATCAAAACCACGGCAGAAACATGGCAGATTGATTTTACTGCCCGTTTGTCAGGTATTGATGAAATGCAGCGCCTGATTAACGTTGATAGCTATGGAGAAGCCGCCTTTTTTGGTGATGGTTTCGAAGTTACCCGCAGTGGCGAACAGTTTACCGTAAAAAAAGGCTTAGGCTATGTGGGCGGATTGCGTGGTGAGTTAGCGCAAAATCAGATTTTAAATGGCCTGCGCAATACCAAAATCTATGCAGATTTTAGCTACCAAGGCAATATTGTAAGTCAGTGGAATACAGCAATAAAAATTACCGCTGCCGCTGCCCTCAATAATTACATTGATACGGCTGGATTCACTCACCAAGTATTTGCCATTGCAAGTATTGATGCATCGGGGAACATTAAGGATTTGCGCCCGATTGGGGGATTATCTGACCAAAGTATTGATTCACTGAGAAAGCAAATTAAAAGTGACTTAAACGGAAAGGTGGATAAAGCCAATATCACCCATCAAAAAGGGAATAGCACTGAACTGGTTGCCAGTCAGCAGCTAGTGACGACGGAAGTTAACAAGCTCGCGTCTAAAGACGAGTTAAAAAATACAACCGCTCAAACTATTTTTGCTAGAGCTGAAGCTATTCCACAAAATGCTGATTTAAATGATTACATTAAGCCAGGTTTATACTTTCAGGCAGCAAGTAATCCAGGTACAAATGCCCAAAATTACCCAGCAATGACGGCAGGGGCGCTTGAGGTTGTGCCTACGGGAAACACCAGTGTTAAGCAGGTGTTTACTGATTGGTATAATAATAAAACATATACCAGACGCTACAACGGTGGGAATAAAACATGGGTGGATAAGTGGGATGAAGATTACACAAAGCTAAATCCCCCAACCGCTGCCGAATTGGGCGTATATAGTATCCAGCAATCTGATGATAAATTTCAACCTAAAGGCAATTATCAACCCGCAGGGAGTTATCAGCCGAAAGGTGATTATGTCGATAAGACGGCAACTTATGAACAAGTAGTTAAAGGCCCATTGACCGCAAATAGTGCTATGTACATAACCAGTGATGGTGTAGGCAGTGATTTACTGTCACTTGTTACATGGGGCGGCAGGTTTGGACTAAGAAAGCGTGTGAATGGTAACTACGGTGGCACTGTTGAAGTACCTATGACTGGGGGAACAATAGCATTAATTGAGCAGTCATTGGGTTTTGGGCAAACATGGAAGAATTTAGTAGGCAGTCGAAGTGTGGGGGTAACCTATACAAATGCTAGCGCAAAGCCCATTCTTGTCGCTGTAACGGGACAAGCTATTAATGATAGTACTGACAATATTACGGTAGATGGCGTTATTGTTGCCAAAATTGGTGGAATGAAAAATTATAATATCTATCGGGGTATTTCCTTTATCGTGCCTCCAGGAAGTAAATATGTTGTCGGTAAAGATATAGAAGTCACTGCATGGAGCGAATTATCATGAATTATTATAAAAATAAAAAATCAAATGCCGTCTATGCCTATGACGATGAACAACTGGCAATGGTTGCCAGAGTTAACGAACTGGAATTACTTGTTCAAGAAAAAGAACCTGAATATTTAGTGGCACTGGAAAAACTTAATTTATCTGAATTTGAGCTAAAAAAAGCCAATGAAGATTTAAATAGCGCTATCAATTTGGGGGATAATAAAAAAATTCAATTAGTTGCTGATATTGTTGAAGTCAAAGGCGAGCAGTATGTGATTGCTCAAACAGAATTCGATAATATTGAATCTGAATATCAACCCTTGAAATTGGAATACAGCGAAACGTTGCCCGTTGTTTTTGAAATCCGCGAAAATATCAATGTAATGAAAAAAATGACGGCAAATGAAGTGAATGCATATATCAACCCGCCAGTATCAAAAGAGCAATTGATACAAGAAGCTGAACAACGAAAACAGTCATTATTAACGGAAGCGGCGGAAGTTATTGCACCGTTACAATATGCGGTTGACCTCAACATGGCAACCGAGGAAGAGAAAGTTAGCTTAACAGCATGGAAAAAATACAGTGTCTTACTCAATCGTGTTGATACATCTACCGCTCCGGATATCGAATGGCCAGTGAAACCATAGTTCATCCAAAGTGGCGTAAATCACTTATGAAAATGTCCCCGACTATGTCGGGGCTAACTTGTTCAATAGTACCTGCTCACCCATTTGTTTATGGTCTTGGGCAAAAAACGGATGCAGGTTGCTATTTAAGCCCAACCAATGCCATTAACCATATTGCAAAAAAACTGGTAGGTGCGGGTGAAACTGACATTGTTGTCATGATGGTATGCGCTAAATCACAGGTCGAATTTATGTCATTGCTGCAAGTGTTTTCGTCTGTGTTTCCACTGCCAGTTTTTTCACAAGTGGAACGCATGGCAAAAACAGCGGCTAATTTGCAAGTCACTAAAATGCAATTGCCAGGTAAACAGCTTGGCGGCTTGCCGAACCCGCAGACACTATCAACATCAACAAGTCGGGCAACAATTAATGCCCAACTGATTGAACAGGCCAAAAACAGTGCGGGCAGTGCAAGCGGTATCGATACCATGAAATCAGCGATGTCAGGATTTAAATCAGCGAGAGAGACTGCGCTTAAAGAAATTGGTAATAAACTGACTGATTTACTGGGAAAATCGGTGGTTATTTGGAGTTTTACGGGTAAAGGCACAGGTGATTATTTAGCGGAACGGTTACAAAAGGATATCCCTGAACCAGACGCCATTTTTACATTAGCTACATTGTTCGCAGGAAGCGAACTTGCACCACTAAAGGGAATGCTTCATGATCCAATCAAACCAATCAACAACACAGAATCCGACAATCACGCTCGCCCTTGATGGTGAAGCTATTCCGCTGAAAAACATCAAAATTAATTCGTCTATTCAATTTCAAGACAAAGACCAATCAGGTCAAACGTCCAGCACATCCGTAGCCGAGCAAGGCATTAAGCCCCAAGAGTTGCGTGTTACAGGTGTGGTTAATTTTATTGATGAAAAAATACTCACGCGCCTGTTTACGTTAGCAAGAGCCACCGAAAACGGTAAGCTAAAACGTTATCGGGTGGCAAATCACACCGCTAAAGCGATTAATTTTCGCATTGGTACCTTTACAAACAATATTGATGCCAGCGAAATCGACGGGCAAATGGCGTGGCAAGTCACATTCACATTAAGAGAGCATTTATCTGTCTCTGAGAAAAAAGACGCCAGAGCCGCCGCACAAGTCAAAGCGAAAAAACAGACGGGCAACCCAAAGGCACCGACAGCTGCGTCAAAAGAAGAAAAAGATGAATTAACATGGTTTGAAAGTACAGTTTTGAAACCAATTGATGATTTTGGGAATAAATAATCATGAAACCAATTAGCCGCTGCTATTTATCCAATGATGAAATCCACATTGTGGATGCTAAAATCATGCTTGAACTATCAGCATGTGGTCGTGGGTTTCTGACGGTTGAGACCGAAAATGATTACACGGGTAAATTAGTTCGCTTTGATACGGGTTACACGGATTCATTATATCGGTATTTCACAGGGTACGTTGAGCGGTCACAACCTGCCGATAATGGCTTTCAAAAATTATTTGTTCGTGAGCTGGTTGGCCTGTTTGATAAAATGTGGCCATGTTCATTCCAGCACCCAACATTAAAAACCATCACCGACTATCTACAAGAAAATAGCGGCATAACCTTTATTTTGCCTGATACAAACTATATCAATACACCTATTCCCCATTTCACACACAACGGGACGGGATATCAGCTATTAACCAATTTAGGCGAAGTTTTTAGTATCAACGATTATGTTTGGTACCAGATGCCCGATGGTAAAGTCTTTGTCGGTAGTTGGGCAGATTCGATGTTTAAAGCCGATAATCACGAAATACCCGCCGAATTTTCAAAGAATCAATCCGCTGGAAATAGCGCCACTTACCCATTAATCCCCGCCTTACGCGCAGGAACCGTGGTAAATAATCAGCGTGTTAATAAAATTCAGCTTGAAAATGAAGATATTACGCTCTATTGGACTGCAGCAAATCCGCTAACTGGGCAAGCCGAAAACAAGAGCCCAATGCAAAAGCAAATTGATAAAGCCTATCCTGAATTATCCGCAGGTTTGCATTTGCCCAAATTTGCGCGAATTGAATCACCTAGCGAGTTAGTGAGTGCTGGTGATATTTCTGATCCATTCAGACCAAAATATGCCGTTGATGTGCAATTGTTAGATAGTAATGGTAACGAATCAGCCGCACCAACTTATAAAGCAGTACCATTACCACTACCAATGGCAGGCGGTGAAAGTGGTATGTTTCAGTTTCCCCCCGAGGGAACCGTAGTCGAAATTGCTTTTGAGGGGGGTAGGCCAGATAAGCCATTTATTCGCCAAACTCTTAGCCAGGGAAACACGCTGCCCGATATCCAACCAGGGGAGCAATTGCAGCAACAGCGCAAAGAAGTTTTTCAGCGTGTAACGCAAGAGGGTAGCTGGAACCGTGAAACAGACCAGGCTATTAGTGAATCGTCAATGCTACGCATTATCAAAGCAGACAAAGAACAGCGTGAACTGGTTGCAAGGGAAGCCGCAATACAGGCCAATGACACATTAACCGTTTTAGGTACCCGAAAATTATTGGCAGGCGCAATACAGCAATTATCCGAGGGTGACTACTCAATTGCGACATCATCAAATTATGTCGCCAGTATTGAAAAAGACATGACAATTGAGGTTGGGCAAAAGCTCATTGAAAAGGTTGGGCAGATAAAACAAAGCATTGCAGGCGCACAGCAACAAATTATAGCGCCTGTTGTTTGGATAGGTAGCAAGCAAATCAACGTCGCACAATTGATGATAGACACATTAGAGGTTGTCAAAGAATTAGCAGAGCTGACAGCCGCACACACCCACAGCAATACAGGCGCACCATTAAACGCAGCGGCTATCAAAGGTACTGGCACAAAGTCAGACGACTTGAATAAAAAGTATTCACCTGTTATTGGTAAGTAAAACTAGAATTAGATAGAATCACTGCAACAAAGGATTATTGAGAGGTTCTTATGGGATTTACGAATTTGAAAGAATTAGTACCGCATCTAAGCTTAAACAAAGATGATGACAATAGATTGTTTGAAACTCAACGAGTTGAAATTATTGAAGTTACAGAAAGTGATATAAAAATAAGATGGAACTTCATTATAGAGAATGGAATGGATATACATTTCCAATATAACATTATTAAAACAAGTCATATCCGCGATGTATTAGAACACATAAAGTACAAAATTAAAAAAACACTTACAGAAGAAAATCGTATTCAGATGTAGTTGATAAGTAAAAGTATCGTCCATCATTGCCCACATCACGTGGGCTTTTTTATACCCGCAACAAAACAGCCTACAATCCACGCTGCGCTCATCAATAATTACCTAACAGAACCTAATCATTAAATTGGATCGCGTTACCTGCATAGCGCAGGCGAAGCATAGACCCCACGAAAGAAAAGATTTCACCACGTAAAACGCACTACACCGCACCCGCCTGCACAATTTGGATCTAAAAATTATTTCAGTTTTAAAATTCTACAAAACATATCGCCAAGCCGCGCCAATACTAGGGAGTTGCAGAAAATCTCAAACTGAAATGTGTGAAAAGAATTTCAATAGATTTCAGTTTTTAGATCACGTGATGGATCGCGCAAAAACCACAACACAATGAAATATATAAATATTTTCTATTTTACGTGAGTTTTATTGGATCGCGATATTAGCCGCATAATTTCAAAAAGCCAGTAAACATGCGGCTTTAGAAGAAATGAAAAACTGAAATGAACTGGAAAATTATTTGGGGGAATTAGCGTGACATACTTAGAAAAAATAAATCACGCTGTGACATGTCACGAAAAAAACAACCGCTGCCAAAAAAAATGCTGCTGCCATTTTGCTGCCACTGACTATTAAAAACAAAAAAGCCACTTCGTTAAAAGTGGCTTAATGCGCTGATTTAACAGCTAAAATTTGGTGGCCCCTACTGGACTTGAACCAGTGACCAATCGATTATGAGTCGACTGCTCTAACCAACTGAGCTAAGGGGCCAAAGTGGGATGGATTATACGTGCAGTTTTATCGTAGGTCTAGTATTTCAAAACCGTATGGCGAAATTGTGTGCAAAACCGTTATCACACTTATATTTCAACGTAATAGCATTCCCCAAACATATCAATCGCACCATGATATTCCTTTTTTTTTGCGCCACTACCAATTTTTATTAAACTGGCTTTTATATATTTTATTTATATTTAGCACTGTTTTATATCAAATTCACTCTATAAATGGCCATATAAAGGCAATCAATTTTATTAAACATCCTTTATTCAATTAATTGATATAGAACAATAATTTTATACCTTAGATCTCTCAATATGATTCATAGATAATTCGCATATAGGACAAAAATGATGAAAAAAGTACGTGCAGTTCAATATGGTTGCGGAAAAATGGGCAAATTTTTAATCCGTTACTTGCAAGAGCATGGCGCTGAAGTTGTCGCGGCTTTTGATATCAACGATGCGGTCATTGGCAAAGATATCGGCGAAATTGCAGGTACTAAGCCGACAGGTGTAAAAGTTCAGCCTCTCCATGAAGCAGATGAGACCCTTGAAACCTTAAAACCTGATGTCGGAATTATTGCAACCCTCAGTACCATGGCTGACTTAGAAGACGCATTCTCATTGTTCGCTCGTCACGGCGTTAACGCAATCTCTACGGGTGAAGAAGCGCTTTATCCTTGGAATTCATCCCCAGAGATCACTCAAAAACTTGATGCATTAGCTAAAGCAAATAATTGTACTTTAGCGGGAAGTGGCTATCCAGATATGTATTGGGGTGTGTTGATTGATACACTGGCAGGATCAATGCACAAACTGGTGAAAATAAAAGGTTCTAGCTGTTATAACGTAGAAGATTACGGGATAGCATTAGCAGTCGGCCACGGTGCAGGGCTCACCGTCGATGAATTTAACCAACAAATTGGTAATTACAATGACTTGCCTTATGACGTCATTTCCCAAAAAATTGAGAGTGGAGAATATGCACCACCTTACATGTGGACACAAAATGGCTGGCTATGCAGTCGCCTTGGTTTAACCATCATCAGCCAAACACAGCGCTGCGTTCCACAAATCGCACAAGCCGATATTTATTCTGACACACTGAAAATGACGGTGAAAAAAGGTGATGTCCTTGGATTATCCGCAGTTGTCATCACACAAACGGCCGAAGGTGTGACCCTCGAAACTGAATGTATTGGTAAAATTTTAACTGCTGATGAGTGTGACAAAAATAGCTGGCAATTAATCGGTGAACCAGATACTGCCATCGAGGTGAATAACCCAGCAACGGTTGAGCTAACCTGTGCGAATTTGGTTAACCGTATCCCAGCGCTGATTAATAGTCCCGCGGGCTATACCACCACGGAAAAAATGCCAAATAATGTCTATATGACTAAACCGATGCATGAATACCTATAGTTAAACGGTAAAGCCCACTTCGACATGTACGAATGAAGTGGGCTTTTTACTCACAAGCGACTTAGCGCGGTTTTACCATCTGCCATTCTAAATGGTGTTTAATGGCAGGCCATTCAGATGCAATGATGCTGTAAACACAGCTATCACGCAGTTCACCCGTTTTGGTTCTCATATGACTACGCAAAATACCATCCAGTTTTGCGCCTAGACGCTCAATGGCTTTACGGCTCTGATGATTTAAAAAATGAGTGCGAAACTCCACCGCAACGCACCCTAACTCTTCAAAGGCATGCTTTAACAATAAGTATTTAGCCTCTGTATTAATTGCAGTGCGCTGAACCTCAACACCGTACCACGTTGCTCCCAGTTCAACCCGTTGCACGGCATTATCCACTTTATTATACGACGTGATGCCAACAGGTTTCCCCGTGCGTTTGTCGATAACCACAAATGGCAAACACTCTTTTTGTGCAAAACGTACAAGACGGCTTTCAACATCTTGAGGGAAATTATCAGGATCGGGAACTAAGGCATACCATAAATTATGCAGCCCATCACGACGGATAATCGCCGCAAGTTCTGCATCATATTGATGAGATAAAGGCTCAAGGCGAACACATTCACCTTCTAAAGTAATAGCTTGGCAAATCTCTTTCATCATGGTTTCCCTATGTGGCTTTTTTGCGATGTGTTTCTACTTTTTTAATCTTTTTATATGACATAAAAATAAAAGGACGTCACTTAACTGTGTTGACTTAGCAATTTAACCTAAAACATATGATAAAAATCACAAAATTTTAACATCTTTACCAATTTACGAGATCATTACGCTACAGTTAACTCATCTGACCTGTTAAATAAATCCCGAATGGGAGCATCATATGAGCAATTTTCCACACCTTTTTACCCCCCTTGATTTGGGGCATACGGTTCTTAAAAATCGGATATTAATGGGCTCTATGCATACTGGGCTCGAAGAACATCCAGAGGGTAGCGAGCGCCTTGCCCATTTTTATCGTTTACGTGCTGAAAATGGTGTCAGTCTGATTATTACAGGAGGCATCGCACCTAACCCTGCAGGTGCGCTAACCGCCCATGGTGCTGTATTGAATAACTCAGCTCAGCTGCCATTTCATCGCACAATTACCGATGCAGTACACCAAGCGGATGGCAAAATCGCCCTACAAATATTACATGCAGGTCGATATGGATTACACCCATTATTAGTGGCTCCAAGTGCTATTCAAGCCGAAATTATTCCATTTGCACCTAGAGCGCTTTCAGAGGATGAGGTTCAAAATACCATTGATGATTTCGTGAATACCGCAAAATTAGCCCAACAAGCAGGCTATGATGGTGTCGAAGTGATGGGCTCTGAAGGGTATTTAATTAATCAATTCATTGCAAAACGCACAAATCATAGAACTGATGAATGGGGTGGCAGCTACGTAAATCGCATTCGTTTTCCTATTGAAATTGTACGGCGCATTCGTGAAGCTGTTGGGGCTAACTTTATTATTATATATCGACTTTCGATGTTAGATTTAGTGGAGGACGGTTCAACGTGGGAAGAAATAGAATACCTTGCTAACGAAATTGAAAAAGCAGGTGCATGTATGATCAATACGGGTATTGGTTGGCATGAAGCCCGCGTCCCAACCATCGCAACACAAGTCCCTCGCCACGCATTCAGTTGGGTCACCCAAAAATTAATGGGCAAAGTGAATATTCCATTGATTACCACAAACCGTATCAATGACCCATTTGTTGCCGAACAAATTCTAGCTAATGGGCAAGCAAATATGGTGTCAATGGCTCGTCCATTCCTTGCAGATGAAGCTTTTGTCCGTAAAGCCGCCGAAAACCGTGCTGACGAAATCAATACCTGCATCGGCTGCAATCAAGCTTGCCTTGATTTGATTTTTAGTGGAAAGCTTGCCAGTTGCCTAGTTAACCCCCAAGCTGTCAGGGAAATGGATTATCCCAATGAAAAAGCGGCTAAAAGTAAGTCTGTTGCAATTGTTGGTGCAGGCCCTGCAGGGCTTTCATGTGCCATTTATGCGGCCAAACGCGGTCATAAAGTGACTTTATTTGAAAAATCGAACCAGATTGGCGGGCAATTTAATTTAGCCAAACAAATTCCTGGCAAAGAAGAGTTCCATGAAACCATCCGCTATTTTTGCCGCCAATTACAGCTGCTAAATGTAGATGTTCGCCTTGAGCAATACGCTGATGCACAAAGCCTCTCAGGGTTTGACGAAGTCATTATTGCCACTGGCGTCACTCCACGTAAAATTCAGCTAGAAGGCGTTGAGCATCACAAAGTGGTTTCCTATATTGACGTTATCACCCACCAAAAAACGGTTGGTAAAAATGTGGCCATTATTGGTGCTGGGGGAATTGGTTTTGACGTAGCAGAACTCTTAACGCAAGAAGGTAAAAGTAGCAGCCTAGATACTTCACTGTTTAATCAAGAGTGGAACATTGACCCAACTATTCATTCAACAGGGGGAATTTACCCGAAGAATAAAAATACCGTAGGGTCGCCTCGCCAGCTCTATTTATTGCAACGAAAAAATAGCAAGGTAGGGGCAGGACTAGGAAAAACAACGGGTTGGGTTCACCGATTGTCACTGATGAAGCGCGGTGTAAAAATGCTCAATGGCGTGGAATACATGCGTGTTGACGATGAGGGTTTGCATATTCGTTATCAAGATAAAACGCAGTGTTTGCCTGTCGATAACGTGGTGTTATGTGCAGGGCAAGAGCCTTATCGCCCATTAAAAATTCAGCTCGCTGAACATGGAATTGATGCCCATGTCATTGGTGGAGCAGATGTGGCCGCAGAGCTGGATGCGCGTAGGGCTATCGAACAAGGCATGAAAATCGCTTATCAGCTTTAACTCTCCCTCCCCCTTTTCCCTCTTGGTTGAATGTATTGAGCAAGAGGGAAAATTTAATACCTATCTCAAAGACCCAGTGCTATTTATATGTTTACCTCACTTTAACGCCACTAATTGTTATGTTATAACATATCTTTTGCATTCTAAATTACTGAGGCTCTATGTCATTGACTACCGAAACACTCACCACCCCACTCGCAGATGCACAACTACAAAGTGATACTCACAGCCAAATAGGGCTTGATTGGGTGGGTATGACAGGGATTGCCTTACCCATCGAGTTAGCAGGTCGCCCTGTTAATGCAAATGTCGATATTGGGATTAATTTCCAAGGGCAAAAAGGCATTCATATGTCTCGTCTTTACCAATCCCTAGATGCACTTACCCAAAGTGAATTAACTTGTGATTTGCTAAGGCAAACGTTAGAACAGGCGTTGTCTTCTCATATTCAAACATCCTCTAAAGCTTATCTTCGTATTTATGGTGATATATTGCTATCTCGCCGCTCTTTAGTCTCTAATCAGTTTGGTTGGAAGTCTTATCCTATTGAAATAGATGTTAATTTTAAAAATTCATTCCCTATTATGTTAAAGGTTGGCGTGCCTTATTCTTCTACCTGCCCCAGTTCAACCGCGCTTTGTGCCCAAGTGATGCAACAGCAATTTGCACTGGATTTTGATAACCAAGCGCCCCTATTACCGCAAGCTCAAGTCCTTGATTGGCTGGTTAAGCAAGGCTTGCCTGCAACACCTCATAGCCAAAGAAGCTGGGCGTGGGTTACTGTAACCTTAAATGCCGAGGGGAAAGAACTGCCCGTTATTGAATTGATAAACCGCATCGAAAACATCCTTCTCACACCTGTTCAAACCGTGGTGAAACGCAGTGATGAGCAAGCATTTGCCATCACTAATGGGCAAAACTTAATGTTCTGTGAAGATGCGGCAAGAAGGTTAATCAATGCGTTTAGTCACCAATGCCAATTTGACGAAGTTACCGTTGAAATAGACCACCAAGAAAGTTTGCATGCACACAATGCAGCTGCACGCACAAGCTGGAAACGAGGTGACCATGCTGCGTAAAAACCCATCAGGCCATGTGCCTATTGTTTCTGAAAAGGCTTACATTGACCCAACAGCGATTATTTGTGGCAAAGTCATTATTGAAGATTACGTGTATGTGGGGCCTTATGCGGTGATCCGCGCAGATGAACTGAATGAAGACGGAGATATGTCACCCATAGTGATAGGCTCTCACTCAAATATTCAAGATGGCGTAGTGATCCACTCCAAGAGTGGTGCTGGCGTACATATCGGGTCACACACGTCTATCGCTCATCGTGCCATTGTCCATGGGCCTTGCGAGATTGCACAGCGAGTTTTTATCGGCTTCAATAGCGTTTTATTTAATTGTGTGATTGGCGAAAACTGTGTAATCCGCTACAACGCGGTGGTTGATGGCCTAACACTTCCCCCTGCTCGCTATATTCCCTCTTGTGTACATGTTAACGGGCACAGTGATTTATCGGGTTTCAAACAAGTTGATCGCGCTTCATTGCAATTTTCGGAGGAAGTCGCGGCAACCAATGTTCAGTTAGTTGAAGGCTATCGCCGCTTACGTAATGAATTTTAATTCAAAAACAAAAAAGGCAGAATATCTATTCTGCCTTCTCATTTATCACATAAAACTATTAGTCGTTATGGGAGAACTGAGCTTCTGAATTTGCGAGTTTTTCATCTTCTGCCAAACAAACTGCTGCCGTAAATAAAACATCAGTGGAAGAGTTCACTGCAGTTTCCGCTGAATCTTGCAGTACACCAATCATCACACCAACAGCAACGACTTGCATCGCAACATCATTTGGAATACCAAACATATTACACGCTAATGGGATTAATAATAATGAACCACCCGCGACACCTGATGCACCACAAGCACACACTGCAGCCACGACACTTAACAATAATGCAGTCGGTATATCCACTGGAATACCTTTGGTGTAAACCGCAGCTAACGTCAGAACAGTAATCGTTACCGCAGCCCCTGCCATATTAATGGCTGCGCCTAATGGAATAGAAACAGAATAAGTGTCTTCATGGAGATTCATGCGACGGCACATTGCCATGTTCACAGGAATATTCGCTGCTGAGCTACGAGTAAAGAATGCGGTAACACCACTTTCACGTAAACACGCGAACACTAATGGATAGGGATTACGCTTTAATTTCCAATATACAATCAACGGGTTGACAACTAAAGCGACAATAATCATACAGCCTAATAAAACAGCTAATACATGAAAATAGCCTTTTAACGCTTCAAAACCCGTTGTCGCAATTGTTGATGACACTAAACCAAAAATACCTAATGGTGCCAATCTAATAATGACTCGAACTAATTGAGTCACACCATTAGAGAAATCAAGTAACAGTGTTTTTGTCGTATCCGTCGCATGTCGAAATGCAATACCTAAACCGATAGCCCACGCTAAGATACCGATATAGTTACCATTAATCAGCGCATCAACGGGGTTAGTAAATACATTGTTTAATAGGCCACTTAAAACTTCAGCAATGTTTCCTGGTGGATTCATTTCTGTTTCACTGCCCGCCAAGGCAAGTGTTGATGGGAATATAAATGAGGCAATTACCGCCACTAATGCAGCGAAGAATGTCCCTAAAATATACAGAACCAAAATCGGTTTAATACTGGTTTTTTGCCCTTGACGATGGTTAGCAATGGAAGACATTACCAATACCCACACCAAGACTGGTGCAACCGCTTTTAACGCGCTCACGAATAAATGACCTAACAGCCCTACGTTTTTTGCTGCCGATGGCCATAACCATGCCAATAAAATACCTGCAACTAAGCCAACCAATATTTGCTTGACCAAGCTACCGTGAGTGATCACTCGCCATAACCCTGTTTTATTTGTATCCATAGTAGACCTATATTATTTATCTTTATTAGGAATTAAATGTGTTTGCAGAGCCAGTATAAGGAATAAATACCTTGTGAAAAGGCTATTATTCAAAATATACACAATGATTGATTTTACTTAACAAATATTTTACATAACTGTGATCGCAATAGAGTTTTGTTTCTTATAGTAGAATGGCATAAAGAAGAATGGTTGAATCTTTTCAGAGGGTTAAAACAAAAATCCCCTACCTCATCGGTAAGGGATTTAAATTTTGAAGGGAATTATTTGCTTTTTGCTTCGTTACGTTTGTTAACAATTGTATTAATGATTAATGTTACCACCAATATTGCGGCAATCGTTCCCAACGAAATCGGCGTTGGAATATGGTAGATGTCAATAAGCAGCATTTTTATACCAATAAAGCTTAAAATTACCGCTAAGCCATATTTTAACATTGAGAACTTCTCTGCGACCCCTGACAGCAAGAAATACATCGCACGTAACCCTAAAATAGCAAACAAGTTAGACGTTAAAACAATAAACGGGTCAGTGGTCACTGCGAAAATAGCAGGAATACTATCCACTGCAAATATGACGTCGCTGATTTCAACTAAGATCAACACTAAAATCAGTGGCGTTGCAAACAACACGCCATTACGTTTAATAAAGAATTTTTCGCCATGCAGCTCATCCGTCATCCGAAGATGTGAACGCACCCACTTCACTAACGGTTTATCATTAATTGGCGAGTCATCTTCTTTGGCAAAAGCCATTTTAAGCCCCGTAAACAGTAAAAATAGGCCGAAGATATATAAAATCCAACTAAACTGTGTAACCAACCAGCTACCAGCAAAAATCATGATAGTTCTTAATACGATAGCGCCCAAAACACCATAAACTAAGACTCGGCGCTGTAAACTGGCTGGAATGGCGAAATAGCTAAATAACATCAACCAAACAAAAACGTTATCCACTGCCAAGGCTTTTTCTAACAAGTAACCCGTTAAAAATGCCATCGTTTGGCTATCAGCAAATTCACGGCTTACATTATCATTGAGATACCACCAAAAACCTGCCGCAAAAATTAGCGAAAGCGTGACCCACACAATACTCCAAGCTGCAGCTTGCTTCATCGACATGGCTTGGCCTTTGTGTTTACCCTGCCAAAACAAATCGATAAGTAACATAAGTAAAATAATAACTGCAAAACTACCCCATAAAACAGGGTTACCGACTGAGTGCATTTTCCTATCCCTTAAAAAACAAAAAACGGCTGATATCCAGAAGACATCAGCCGCTTAAAATTCTTTAACCTCAAGGAGTTATCTATTGGTTGTAAATTATGAGCAAACCTCGCCTTCTGGCAAGGTCTCACTTACAACACAATTAACCCAAGGACAGGCACTGTGGTGCTCGGCTACCGGGTGTAATGTGTACACCGTAATGACGATAAACCGACAAGAAGAAGTTACTCCCCTTTGCTATGCGCAAAATATACGGTAAATAATCTTAAAATGCAATAATTAGCTATCTTAGATTTAACGATGTTTTTTTGTGTTAAAAAACAAATTAACTTCAAATTTTTGCATTTTATAGCGAGAAACCTCTACTAACGTGCGTTTCTAGCCAGTTTCCCTTGTTACAATTGGTATGATTAATTGTAAAAATACGGCTCAACTTAAATGAATTCTAAAAATATGCTTAAAATTTGCTGTTTAGTTATTTTCTGTTTTGTTAAAGTGGGCGTGCTTTACACTAACAGCCTGAGGAAACAACGCTTTCACTCAGGTATTCACTTAATCCATTTCTCCCTGCCCAACAACAAGTTTGTTGCTGTTATTGCCGTTTAGGAAACATTAATGGAATTAGTTAAAGAACTTTTTTTTGCCCTTTGGCACCAAGATTATGTCACGCTCTCTAACCCATCATTGATGTGGGCTATCTACCTTATGCTGTTTGCTATCCTGTTTCTTGAAAATGGGGTTTTACCCGCAGCCTTTTTGCCTGGTGATAGCTTATTGATTTTAGTGGGTGTTCTGATTGCGAAAGGCACCTTGAGCTACCCTCTAACCATCGTGATTTTAACAGCAGGCGCAAGCTTAGGTTGCTGGGTAGGTTATATACAAGGTCGCTGGCTAGGAAATACAAAGATAGTCAAAGGCTGGCTCGCACATCTCCCTGAACATTATCACCAACGGGCTCATGGCTTATTCCACCGCCATGGTCTTGCTGCTCTGTTAATAGGTCGTTTTCTCGCCTTCGTAAGAACATTACTGCCGACCATTGCAGGTTTAGCAGGCTTGAAAAATGCTCGCTTCCAAGTGTTTAACTGGTTGAGTGGCTTATTGTGGGTGCTTATTTTAACCGCTATAGGTTATGGTTTTGGTAAAAGCCCGATTTTCCAGCAATATGAACATCGTATTATGAATGTATTGATGTTAATCCCTGTTTGTCTGTTAGTTATCGGTTTAGTCGGCAGTATTGCTGTCGTTGTAAAGAAAAAACTGTCAGGCAAAAAAGCAAACTAATTCAATTTGCGGGGGCGTTTTGCTTCCCCGCATTTTCACTTTTACTCATTTTTACTTTTCTGCTTATTCTCTGTAAAAAACTTCATTAATCTACTGATTAAACAGCTATTTTTTAGAATACTCTATTTGTCATTTTTTGTTTATTACACATAACAATTCCGAATATTTGATTGCACTTAGTGTAAAAATCGCTATTGTTAATACTACGAATGCGCTTTTTCTATTGATAGGAGGTTGTATATGTCATCGAATCATTCATCAGACGAACTACGTGCGGAGCTCCGTGCTTTAGCCGATTCTCTGGAAGCGATGCTTAGTGATACCGGCGAAAAATCGAAAGAAGAGATCGAAAGCTTAAAATCAAAAGCACAAGAAGCACTGTGCTCATCTCGCGCAAAACTCGGTCAAACCACTGAAAGGATCACCGAGCAAACCAAAGAAATTGCGGGGCGCGCAGATAACTACGTAAAAGAAAACCCATGGACAGGCGTCGGTATTGGCGCAGCAGTGGGTGTTGTTCTTGGCGTGTTACTCGCTAAACGTTAATTGCTTATGGAACCAAACCAGCAACGCCAGGGCCCCGGTAAAGGGGTCCTTGAAACTTTACGGCGCATTGCCAATATTTCAGTGGGTATGGTGCAAACGCGTCTAGAGTTAATCGCCGTTGAGCTAGAAGAAGAAAAGCTCAACCTTATCCAACTTCTTTTATTGGTTGGTTTAACGCTACTCTTCACCGCATTTGGTTTGATGTGCTTACTCGGCTTAATTTTTTGGTCTGTTGACCCAATTTACCGTTACCAAGCACTGGCGATGACAACAGGTGCATTAATCCTGCTTGCCATTATTTTTGCCATTTGGGCGTTAAAAAAGGCAAAACAATCAACCTTACTAGGTGCAACACGGGAGCAACTCGCTCAAGATGCCAACGCGTTAGCGAGAAAGGATGATGAACAAAAATAAGCAGCAATTACTGGTAGCCAAAAAGCAGCGCTTAATTAGAAGAATTGAGCGCCAACGCCAAGAGTTGGCTGAAACGTCCTCTGACTGGCTACACACTACCGCACCTTATGACCGTGCTTGGCAAACGATCATGACCTTTCGCCCTTTAGTCATTGCCGCCACAGGCTTGCTCTCTGTCTACTCCCTTCGCAAACCACAAAAAATTCTATTATTAGGTCGAAAAGCCATCACTATTTGGGGCCTAGTTCGTTCAATTCAAAGCGCAATTCAAACCAGCAAAAAATAACCGCCCCTCCATCTGAGAATAATTCATTATTATTCAATAGGATAAATAACATATCTTTCTAGTTTTTATTTCTCCAATAAGTTCATTCAATTTTTTTGTCTATCTTTGTTAATAACCTTAGCTTTTTATTGAATGAGCAAATAGCTACTATAAGCCCATCAAATGATTTCTAGCCAATTTGTGCTAAAAATAACTTTATAAAGCGACATATATCGCAATTAACTCACATTTAATGACTTATTAGTCTGGAGAATCTCGATGAAAAATTTAGAAAGTGGTGCGATATTATTGGCCCGTATCATGATGCCAATCCTGTTTATTGTCGCTGGATATGGAAAATTGGGTGATGCTTATGCAGGCACACAACAATATATGCAAGCCATGGGTGTTCCTAGCTTCTTATTACCTTTAACAATTTTATTAGAATTAGGCGGCGGATTAGCGGTTCTGTTTGGTTTCTTAACTCGTACCGTTGCTTTGTTCACTGCAGGTTTCACTGTATTAACCGCATTGCTGTTCCACATCGACTTTAGTGTGGCACCAAACAGCTTGATGTTTATGAAGAACTTTACTATCGCGGGCGGTTTCTTACTGTTAGCGGTTACAGGCCCAGGTAAATTTAGTATCGATCATTTACTCGGCAAAAAATGGTAATACGCGTTTCATATCACCCTTATTGATTTCTGATTTGTCTTCATTTGTTTGTCCAACTTACACCTCCCTCGGGAGGTGTTTTTTTATTCAAAATAATTGTTTTGAAGTTAATAGAAACTAAATCATCGTTATCAGTAAATGAAAATTAATCTGAGCAGCTTTATTTATTCTTGTTGAATCACCACTAATATCACGCGGCTCGTAAACTCTAAATAGTTTGGAGTTGTAGGTAGGCGGCAAATGGAGTCATCCCGTGAGCATACATAAGTATGTGACTCGGGTGACTCAATGAAGCCAACACCCCTACGACTCAAAATATGACGAGTTTACACCCTAAATAATTTAGGGATCTCACGCAAACACCACGACTTCGCCTCCCCCATACTATCCCTCCGCCACGCCATAATAATTGTCGTCTCATGGCTAAACTCCGCCCCGACAACTTTCAAGCGCCCTTCGCGAATATCTTGCTCCACCAACGGATACGGCATTGTCGCTACACCAAGTCCAGCTAATAATGCATTACGCTTATCTTCGATACTAGAAACCGTCAAACGCTGCTGTTTATCCAACAATTGTACGGTGATCACAGGACGTTCACGAGCCGTATCAGCAACGGCAATCCCACGGTATTTCACTCTCGTTACATCAGAAAGTGGCTCTGGCTCTTGATGGATGGGATGATCTGGACTCGCTACATAAATATGGTTAATGGTATATAACGGCTTCGAGTTAATTTCTGACGATGAACGAAAGTGCATATCGGGCGCAATCACAATATCTGCCTTACCACTTTCAAGACGCTCCCATGCGCCTGCCAGCACTTCCGTAATCAATGATAATTGCGTTTCTGACTTTTCAGCCAAACGCTCCACTAATGGGAACAACGACTGTGCTGGCACCAATGCCTCACAAACAATTGTTAAATGGGTCTCCCAACCTTTAGCAAGTGCTTCAGCATCTGATGTCAGCTTATCCGCCGCTTCGAGTAAAATACGGCCTCTATCCAGCAGCATTCTGCCGACATTGGTAAATTTAGTTCTATGTCCTGAACGGTCAAACAAAATTACATCGAGCTCTTCTTCTAACTTTTGCATGGTATAGCTTAGCGCGGATGGCACTCGACCTAACTCCTCTGCTGCCGCTGCAAAACTGCCACGTCGGTCGATTGCATCCATCACCCTTAATGATTCAAGCGTTAATGCTCTCTCTTTACTCATGATGTATCTCTTTCAGGAAATTTGAACAAGGGAAACAGATTAACTGGCTAACAATTCAACGTCCAGCTATTTATTATAACAATAGATTATTAACTTATTATTTGGATGAGGGTTAACCATTATGATGACATTAAGACCCGTTAACCATTGCGGAAAAGCAGACTATGGTTGGCTACAAGCTCGCTATGCTTTTTCTTTCGGCCACTATTTTGACCCAGACTTTATGGGATTCAAAACATTAAGAGTACTGAACCAAGAGGTTATAGCGCCGCAAAACTCATTACAGCCAAGAATGTATCCCCATGTCGATATATTAAACATCGTGCTAAAAGGGCATGCGCAATACCGTGATAGCTTAGGGAATACCATTGATGCAAACGAAGGTGATTGCGTACGATTTTCACCCCGCCCAGACCTGAGTTACAGCGAGCAGAATATCTGCCCACAGACGCCATTAACACGCCTACAACTTTGGTTAAATGCATGTCCACAGCAAGAGTCATTACCGTTGCAGAAAGTGACGATTTCTGAAAATGAAAATTGCCTTGTGGCATCGCCAGATGGCGAAAAAAACAGTATTCAGTTACGTCAACAAATTTGGATAAACCAAATTCACTTAGCGCCGAAGTCATCATCCATGATATCTATAAAAGGCCAAAATGCCTTTTTGCAATCAATACATGGTGGCGCCACTTTACGCAATAAACACGGTGAGACTTTAACCATGAATTGTAATGATGGGGTCTTTTTACAAAATGAAGACGAGTTTGAAATTACTGCTGATAAAGATTTTCGCGGTTTATTGATTGACCTAGGTGAACAAAACTAAGTTTACTGGCAACTTCCTGTCACCATTAATCCAGAATCCCTCATATTTAGTCGAGTATGAGGGAAAATTTGCGAACCGTTTCGCAAATTTAATCATTTACATATCCTATATATTGACAAGCCTGTGATAGAGTCCAGCCATTAGCGAGTGAGAAATTTAACTATTTTTTACTCAATGGCTTTTTTCGTTTTGATTTTAAAGGTGTTTTCGTGGCGCTATTCACTCAACAACGGCACAATCAAATTTTTGCCCAAATTCTCAATGAGGTTGTTCCTCAAGATGAACTTGCCAAGCGTTTTTCCGTTTCAACGCGGACAATCCGTTCTGATATCAATGAAATCAATGAATTGATTGAAGAATATCACGCACATATCGTGTATGAACGGGGGCGTGGTTACCGTTTAAAAGTTGAAGATGAAACCCTATTTGCCACCTTTACACAACGTAGCGAAGAAGACAGCGTTATCCCTCGCACCAGCAAAGAACGTATTGATGCGTTATTATTGAAATTATTAATGTTGTCCCTTCCCGTCAAGCTTGATGACATTGCGGAAGAGTGGTTCGTCAGTCGCGGTACACTGCAACAAGATATGGGTGCAGTCAGGGAGCAGCTACAAAAATACCAAATTGCGCTGGAAAGTATTCCACATCAAGGTATTCGCCTCAATGGCAGCGAATGGGCGATTCGTGCTTGCATGACAGAAACCTTATGGCGCCGTTATTCGGAGCAAATCACGCCTGATTTAACCACATTCCGCCCAGATAGCTTGGATAATTTGGATTTAACCTATATTGATAAAGTGCTTCATAACAGTATGAATCGCTTTGATATTCGTATTAGCAATGAGGGGCATCTCTACCTCGTTTTTAACTGCGCCGTGACCATTTTACGCATCACTCGGGGCCATGAACTCACCACTCCCGTCAAAAATGATGAAGCGGAAGAAGTGATCCGCAAAGCCAGTGATGAAATATCAAAAGGGCTAATTTACTTTCTGGGGAATGACCTCTCTAATGCGGAACTCAGCTATTTACATGACCAAATTATTGCCCAGCGCATTAGCCACCAAGACTCATCCACACAAAAAAGTGGCAGCCACAATGAGCTTTCAGAATATATCTTGAATTATATTAACGAGTTATATAACTATGATTTACGAAACGATGAAAAGCTTAAAAAAGATCTCAACACGCATCTTGCCGCGCTGATCACGCGCCTGCAGTACCATATTTCCACACCAAATCCGCTTTTATCTGATATTAAACAGTATTATCCGTTCGCCTATGATGTCACGCTCAGTGCGTTAACCAGTGCGAGTAAGCAATTACTTCCTCACCCCATCAGTGAAGACGAACTAGGCTACCTTGCAGTTCATATTGGTGTGAGCCTTGAGCGTAACTATGGTGCTGGCTCGATACGCCAAACCGAGGTGCTCGTTGTTACGGATGCGGGGAACTCAACGTTCCGTGTGGTTGAGTCAAAAATTATGCGCGAATTTCCACAATTGAAATTTAGCCGCGGGCTAACCTTGCAAGAATATGAATCGCTGAGTGAAGTGAGTGAAGATTTTGTGATCACGACAGTGAGAATTTCTGAAAAAAATAAACCTGTTATCAAAATCGCGCCCTTTCCAACGCCTTACCAATTAGAGCAAGTTGGGCGACTCGCGATGGTGGATCAAACGCGTCCTTACATTATCGAGCGTTTTTTTGACGAACGATTTTTTATGGTGATTAACGAAAAAATCAGCCAAGAAGCGTTATTTCAAACAGTTTGCCATAAATTACAGCAAGAAGGTTACGTCACACCTGAATTTTACCCATCTTTGCAAGAGCGTGAGTCCATCGTTTCCACCCTTTTAGGTGAAGGTATCGCCCTGCCCCATTCATTAGGTTTATTGGCAAACAAGACCGTTGTTGCAACGGTTGTCGCACCCAAAGGCATTGAATGGAATCAAGAAACCAAAGAAAATGCCTATGTTATTTTCCTACTCGCCATCAGTAAGGCAGATTATGAAGAAGCGATGGCGATTTACGATTTATTCGTCACCTTTGTGAAAGAAAAAACCACACGCCGCCTTATTAGTGTAAAAAACTTCAATGAATTCCAAGTGATCGCCAAGGACAGCTTGGCAAGGGTGCTGTAGCCCTCGTGCAACTTCCACTTCCAGGTGGAAAAGTGGGAGTTGCCGTCTTTTACGTGATCCTAACCACAACTCTACGAAATCTTTTTCTCGTCATACTTGCAGGTTTTACCCCATAAACGGCTAAGTGGAAACAATAACCACCAAAAGTAACCGACTCTAATTTTCTATTTCCACTTATCCTTCCAATTGTATGCTCCATTTCCAGTTATACCACAAAAAACATATCCATTTGATTTTATTAAAATTAATTATATCCCCTCATCAGTCTAGTCGCTTACTGATGATTGATACATGTCAATTTTTCCATTTAACTTCCAAATAGTCTAAATAATGAACTAATTTTACTTAGTTTGATTTCCAAATTATTTCCACTTCTAAGTGGAAATTCACTGCCTGCAAAAAGTGCCAATAAGCGTCTAATGTATAAGACATGAAGGAACAGAGTAGTCTAACTAGCAATATTACTTTGGATTTTAAATAGTTATGAGTGAATCAGTTGTCGTTTTTCAAATGTTAGAGCACGATCTTGATATTGATGAGGTCACACAAAAACTGCTGGCAGTGATTACTGACTGGCTCAAGCAAGAGGACTGCTACACCACCGATGTACAACAACAAATGTTGGAGTCTCATCTACGTGCCATGGTAGCGAGAGCGAAAACTGGCGAAGCATTACCTGAGGTTGATATCAGTCTATTCGATGAGATATCTCAACATTCGATTTCATTAGCTCAGCGAGTTGTCGATACGCTCCCTGGCTTAGCACCAGAAGAGACATATTTGCTTTCTGTTCACTTTGAAGTCGTTCGTTCAAATGATTAATTTTTAAGTTGTAGGATTGGAGAATATTTATATGAAACAGATCGTTATTGTGATCGGAGACCGTTTAGGTAAAGGGCAAAAAGTTGCCGCAGGCGTTGAAGCAGCTGGCGGAAAAGCGATTGTTGTCCCAGGTGTGGCAGCAGATATGAAACTCGGTGATGTCATGAACGCAGAGCAAGCCGACCTTGGGATTTCATTTTGTGGCAGTGGCGGCGCAGGCGCTATCACCGCTCAAACCAAATATGGCTATAAAGCTCGTTATGGGATGCGCTCTATTGAAGAGGGAGAAACCGCCATTGCAGAGGGTTGCAATGTATTAGGTTTCGGTTTTATGGACAAGGAAGAGTTAGGCGAGCGCTTAGTTAAAGCATTTAATAAAAAATACGGCAACGCTTAATGAAAAAATCGATCGAAACGACAGTACGGGTGACAGGGCAAGGCGACACCAAGCAAAAAGCCATTGCGGACGCCTTAAATTCGATTCAAAAAACCGTACTGAAAAACAGCACAGACATCATCCTGCGGATAGAACCAAAGGATGTTGAGGTTGTTAGTGCTCACTCGCACTCGCGGACAGAAAAATTTCTTTTCATCTTTTTGCCACGCAAACGTGAACATTTCCGTGTTGTACTCGACGTTTCGCTGGATGTCACCTTACTTTCTGTCAACGAAATACCATTTACAGAACAATAATAGCAATCAGGTCTGGAGTTAATTCCATGAGTGAAACTGCATCTTTTTTAGAAATATTGGGCATGTCCCTCATTATCGGTGGGCTCTGCGGCTTCGGTTTAGGCGCAGGCGCGGCACGTATGTTCCACGCACCGACCGTGCAAGGGATGGGGGCATTTCGTACATTGGGCGAACTTAACGCATGTGAAGGCGACCCTGCATCTCACTTCTCTTTCGGCTTAGGGTTCTTCTTTAACGCATGGGCATCGTCCGTTGCTGCGGGTGCATTCACGCAAGACGTTGACCACCGTATCATCCCAAACTGGGGGGCTGCGGCACTTTTAACTAAAAACCGTAATGTAGCAGAAACCCTACATAACCCGAAAAAAATGGCCATTGCCTGTGCCATCATCGGGGCATTTGTGGTGGCCTTCTTAAATACCACCGCATCCGCTGTTCCTGCAGCACTGCAAACCACGGCAATTAACGTTCTCGTTCCTGCAGCAAACCTGCTGGTGAATACGGTGATGCCAGTGATTTTCTGGTTAGCAGCGATGGATGCAGGCCGCCGTTCTGGTTTCTGGGCAACGCTGTTCGGTGGTTGTGCTCAGCTAATCATGGGTAATGCTATCCCTGGTTTAGTATTAGGTATCTTGATAGGTAAAGGCGTTGATGATAACGGCTGGAACCGCATCACACGCACAATGATGATAACAGTCGTTCTATTGTTCGTTCTGAGTGGCTTCTTCCGTGAGTTTGACCTGAAAATGATCACCTCTTTCAACCTAGACAAACCACTGTGGCTTGAATACGTCCACGGACTGCTGAGCGGGAAATAATCATGACAACTGAAATTAATAAAGACGATTTTTGGTACGCCGAGTGGTCATTCCCCATCTTTGTTGGGCTGCTATCAGCAGGGATCTTCGCAGGTACCCATATGTACGTGGTTTACGGGTTCGGCGCATTTAACGAAGTGGCTTTTGTCGCCATGTTACGCGCAGGGCTCGACACTGGGGTTTACGGTGCAGTAGCGGCATTCGGTGCGAGTTTCTTATTCGCTCGAATTATCGAAGGTTCACTGGTAGGGATTTTGGATATCGGTGGCGCATTGCAAACAGGGATTGGCCTTGGTGTCCCCGCTCTGTTCCTCGCGGCTGGCTGGGATATTTTAGTCACTAACTTTTGGATTTCGTTACTGACAGGCTTATTCCTTGGCGTATTAATCGGTTTACTGATTGTTTTTGCACGTAAATTCACTATTGCTCAAGCCAACTCAACCTTTGGCGCTGACGTCATGATGGGTGCAGGTAATACTTCAGGCCGATTCTTAGGCCCACTGATTATCTTAGCGGCAATGGCGGCATCCATTCCAATCGGGATCGGTTCACTGATTGGCGCTCTAATTTTCTATGTATGGCAAAAACCCGTTGCTGGCGGGGCAATTTTAGGCGCGATGTTATTCGGTTATTTCTTCCCTATCGTTGCTTAATACGCATTATCCCAGGGCATATGCCCTGGGTCACTAGGCAGCAAAAACACTGCGGTTTGCATCATTTAGAACACACTTTTAAGCATGATCTAAATAATTCAAATTGCAGCTAGGCAGCAAATGACGATAACCCTAGGCGCATATATCTGCATGTGGTTAGGGCCTTGAAAAACTGCGATTCGTATCATTTAGAATAAACATTTAAGCATACTCTAAATAATTCAAATTGCAGCTAGGTGGCAAACGACGATATCCCTAGGAGCATACAAAAGTATGTGACTAGGGTAGCGGAAGAGCAGCCAACAACGCTGCGGTTTGAAGTATGACGAGTATGAAGAAGGTAACTACATGTACACACTCATCATCAAACACGGTAAACGTATCGACGGCACCATTATCGATATACTGATTAAAGACGGAAAAATCGAGGCAGCAGGCCCAGAGTTAGCCTGCAACCAACAAGCTGACAAAGTGATTGACTTGAAAGGGAAAACGTATGTCAGCGCGGGATGGATTGATTCTCATGCACACTGTTTTGCCGAATCACCAATCTACTTTGATGACCCCGATTTAGCAGGCGCTGCGGGCGGCGTTACCTCACTGGTTGATGCGGGGAGTGTGGGCGCTGACGATATTGATAAATTTTATCAATTAACCAAAAAGTCCAAAACCAACGTCTTTTCCTTGTTGAATATTTCACGAATTGGCATCATTGCACAAAATGAATTGTCCGATATGAATAATATCAACGAAGTGTGTTTTCAAGAGGCTATCGAACGCCACCAAGGCTTTGTCGTGGGAATGAAAGCCCGTATGAGTAAAAGCGTTGTGGGTGAAAATGGCATCGCACCACTGATTCAAGCCAAAGAGATGCAGAAAAAACACCATCTCCCATTGATGGTGCATATCGGTAATAACCCACCAGATATTGATGAAGTCGCTGATTTGCTCACGCGTGGCGATATCATCACACACTGCTTTAATGGTAAACCCAATAAAATTTTAGGTGACGATGGCTATCTTAAACCCTCAATTGCTCGAGCTCTGGCACGTGGTGTGATTTTAGATGTCGGCCATGGCGGTGAAAGTTTTAGCTTTAAAGTCGCTGAACAAGCCATGCGTATTGGTACATACCCTGACATTATCAGCTCCGATATTTATCATCGCAACCGTGTAAATGGCCCTGTTTACAGCCTTGCATTTGTGATGACTAAATTCCTGTGCATGGGCTTTAGCGCAGAGCAAATTTTACGTTGTGTTACAGAAAAAGCCGCTAATTTCTTATCGCTGCCTGCGAAAGGGTATTTAAGACCTGGTTTCGATGCAGACATTACGTTGTTTGATCTGAAAGAAGAACAAACTGAACTCACTGACGCAGAAGGCGAACATCGCGTAGGTACGCACCGCTTTGTTCCTATTGCCGCTATCGTTGGTGGTAAACATATTATTCATGCACAAGGCGAATCCGAATATGCAATCGATTTATGAGAAATATCAGTTAAAACACGTTATCAACGCGTCTGGCCGCATGACCATTCTAGGCGTATCGACACCAACGCCTGAAGTTGTTGAACGTGTCGCTTACGGACTTAATAATTACTTTGAAATTAAAGATTTAGTCAATAAAACAGGTGAATACATCGCCAATTTATTGAATGTCGAAGCTGCTGTTGTGGTCTCTTGCGCCTCAGCAGGTATTGCCCAAGCCGTTGCGGGTGTGATTGTGCAAGACGATGATGACTTATTATTGAACCTGCATTCATCGGAAAAAGTTGTTCCGCGTGAAATTATTTTACCGAAAGGCCATAACGTCAACTTTGGTGCGCCAGTTGACACAATGGTGTCTTTAGGCGGCGGAAAAGTCATTGAAGCGGGCTTTGCAAACGAATGCAGTGCAGCCCAATTAGCCGCAAAAATCACCCCAAATACGGCAGCAATTTTGTATATCAAATCCCATCATACCGTGCAAAAAAGTATGTTAACCGTCGAGCAAGCGGCTAAAGTGGCACATGACCACCAGCTGCCATTGATTGTTGATGCTGCAGCAGAAGAAGAGTTAACCGCTTATTACCAAGCGGGTGGCGATATTGTGATTTACAGTGGTGCAAAGGCCATTGAAGGGCCGACCAGTGGCTTAGTCGTTGGTAAAAAACAGTATATTGAGTGGGTAAAACGCCAAAACCAAGGTATTGGCCGTGCCATGAAAGTGGGTAAGGAAGGCATTTTGGGCTTAACCCTTGCCATCGAACAGTACTTAACTGCACAAAAAGAAACTGGCGCAGAAATGGTCACGCGAATGGCGAAGTTTATCAGTGATCTAAATGCCATAAAGGGCATTTCAGCCCAAGTCGTCTGGGACGCCGCAGGGCGCGACATCGCCCGTACCGAAATCAGCTTCGATGAAAAAGTGATTGGTAAAACAACCTACCAAATTATGGCTGACTTAAAACAAGGCGATACCGCGATTTACTTCCGTGAATATAAAGCCAACGAAGGGAAAGTCGAGGCGGATATCCGCAGCGTCAGTACTGATCAACTTGATGTTATTTCAAAGAATATTCGCTTGTTAGTAGAAGGAATTTAAGATGAAATTGTCACCGAATTTTTACCGTGACCGCGTTTGTTTAAATGTATTGGCTGGCAGCCACCAAAATGCCAAAGATATCTATGCCGCCGCAGAAACCTTTGTTGTCGTCGGTGTATTATCTAAAAACTACCCTGATTTAGACAGTGCTATCGCTGATATGCGCATTTATGCCAAAGAAACGGACAATGCATTATCTGTGGGTCTCGGTGCAGGTGACCCGAATCAATCCACAATGGTCTCCTTGATTTCAAAAGAAATTCAGCCACAGCACGTCAACCAAGTGTTTACAGGAGCGCCAATCAGCCGTGCGTTATTAGGCCAAAATGAGACATTTGTGAATGCGCTGATTTCCCCAACGGGCACTACTGGCATGGTGAAAATTTCCACGGGCCCATTAAGCTCCCAAGCCCCTGACGGTATCGTCCCTATCGAAACCGCAATTATGATGCTAAAAGACATGGGGGCTGACTCTGTTAAATTCTTTAATATGAAAGGGTTAACCTATATTGAAGAATATAAAGCTATCGCCCAAGCCTGTGCCAAATTTGATTTTTCTTTAGAGCCGACGGGCGGCATTGACCTAGACAATTTTGCCGAAATTTTGCAAATCGCCCTCGATGCAGGCGTGAAGAAAATCATTCCTCATATTTATAGTTCAATTATTGATAAAGATACGGGCAATACACGCCCAGAAGATGTGCGTCAGTTATTGCAGATGGTTAAGCAAGCGGTTAATTGATGCGTTAAAAGCAGTAAAAAGAAGTCAGAAAATAAATATAAGCGAACGTTACAAACTGAGTCATTGTGACAAAGTGACCAAAACAACAAATGCCCCACTCATCTTGTCTGTGTGGGGCTTTTTTTCATTCTCTATCAATGACCTATGCTTCGCGCATTCGGTATAATATGAAACCAATAATTATCTGGCACAGGGCTATCCCATACCCCGAAGAAAGCAGCAATACCAATCATGATAAATAAAATTGCCAAGGTCAAAGCCATCATGACAATCCCTGATAATGGAAATTGACGTTTTTGCGTGGGTATTTGCAGTGAAAAATCCAGCGTTGACGCAACTGGGCAGGATTCCACACAAGTCATACACCCCGTGCACTCCGCCGTTCTTACCTGAATGAGTTTATCCACTGGAATACGTGATGGGCAATTTTTTGCACATTTTCCACAATCAATACAACTTTCCACATTTCGGCGAATTTTAACGGGAGAAAGTAGTGAGAATAGCCCCAACAGCGCGCCATAAGGGCAGAGATAACGGCACCAAGCATTGCGAATAAACACACTCAGCACCACCAAAACTACCACACTAATCAATGCAAAATCGCTAATATGGCGAAAGAAATCCAACATTTTCACATCAATAATGATCCCATAAGGCGACATCATAAAGTATTGGATCATCTGTGCAGACATGGAAAATGCAATATAGAGAAAAAAACCTAATAACACGTATTTTAAGCTTCTTAGGGGAATATCTAGCCATTTAGGTAAACTGATTTGTTTTTGATAACCAAACAGTTTTTGCCCTATTTTACCCGTAAATTCCGATACAGTCCCTATCGGGCACATCCATGAACAAAATGCTTTTTTGAGTAGTAAGCTAATCATTATAAAAGAAACAAGCAGAAACATTGAAGCCGCATGAATTGGCGGGAAACTCCACGTTTCCAAGGTATATTTTAAATTCATGAGCCCCGCAATCGGCAGCCACCCTTCAATCCCCCCAGGGCGAGGAAGGTGAACTGTCGCCCCTCCGGTTTCGTAGTAACGTACCCAGTAATAGAAAGTAATACCGATATAAAGGTTTATCGCCAGCAGTATAATTTGGACGACTTTTCGCCATGTTGAGGCATTTCGCCAGTCATTCCAAGGAAGCTTACCGCCCACCGTACCAGGGCGACGTTGGTACCTTACACGTGGTTTTTCTATCATGTCCACATATCTCTTTAACATGCATTATAAATACCACTATTGTATTTACATATTCACAAAGCGTATTGATTTACATCAGAGGGTTGTGACGTTGATGATTTGATGTAGCAAATGGTGAAGACAAACCAGAAAAGAAAGAAGAAAAGTGTTTTTATATTAAATCAAAAGATTATGATTTTTTCTAAATAGTTCGTGTTGTACTGAGGCGGCAAAATGAAGACAACGCGGGGAGCATACAAAAGTATGTGACCCGTGTGGCTGAATGCAGCCAACAAAGGTACAACGCGAAATATGACGAAAAAATAACAAAATCAGATTTTTTCTAAATAATTCGAGTTGTGCCAAGGCGGCAAAATGAGGAAATCCCTAGGAGCATACACCAGTATGTGACTAGGGTTGACGAATGACGCCAACACAGGCACAGCTTGAAGTATGACGAAAAAATGGGAGTTGGCCGATAAGCCGGGTTCTGTCGTGGACAACCATTCATCTAGGCCAGCACTTGCGCACTGGCTCCAGCAACCTACCCGAGTTCAATGCGGGCCGCACCATATGAACCCCTATTTGGTCTTGCTCCGGGTGGAGTTTACCGTGCCACGAACTGTTGCCAGTCGCGCGGTGCGCTCTTACCGCACCCTTTCACCCTTACCTGATCCTGTAAACAGGCCATCGGCGGTTTGCTCTCTGTTGCACTAGTCGTAGGCTTGCGCCTCCCAGACGTTATCTGGCACCCTGCCCTATGGAGCCCGGACTTTCCTCCCCTCTACCCGTCTCCCGAAGGGACTACGATAAAGCAGCGGTTGTCTGGCCAACTCCGCGGCGAATTATAGGCACTTTGCTACGGCTTGTACAGACTTTCGAACAGGCAATTGACGACTTAAGCCCTTGATAGCGCTATTTGCTTAAAAGTTATTCATCACCTTGATTATCTAACATCAATTTATACAGCATATTTTTCTTTAAACCGTAAATTTCGGCAGTAATCGCTGCTGCTTTTTTCGGGGGGAGCTCTTTTTGCAATAAATTGAGAGTGCGGATAACATCAGGTGAAATTGCTGAGTCATCTTCAGGTTTCTTATAACCCTCTACAACCAACACCATCTCACCTCGATGGCGGTTTTCATCTTCTTGCACCCAAGCTAACAACTCCCCCACAGGACGCCCCTCAATAGACTCCCACGTTTTTGTCAGTTCACGGGCTAACACAACATGGCGATCTGGTCCCCAGACTTCCACCATATCTGCTAAACTGTCTAGTAAGCGATGGGTTGATTCATAAAAAATTAGCGTTCGTGTTTCTTGTTCGAGTGATTGTAAAACGTCCTTCCGGCCTTTTGTTTTCGCAGGTAAAAAACCCTCATAACAAAAACGGTCTGATGGTAAGCCCGCAGCTGATAGTGCAGTAATCGCCGCACAAGCACCAGGTAAAGGTACCACTCGAATACCCGCTTCACGACAGCGATTGACCAAATGATAACCTGGATCATTAATTAAAGGTGTACCTGCATCTGAGACTAATGCGATACTATCACCTTGATGAAGTTTGCTAATTAATTGATCTGCCTTTTGCTGTTCATTATGATCATGCAGAGCAAACAGTCGTGCATTTATCGCAAAATTTTGTAATAAAATGCCTGAATGCCGAGTGTCCTCTGCCGCAATAAGGTCAACATGTTTAAGAACATCCAGCGCGCGTTGCGTGATGTCGCCCATATTCCCAATCGGTGTTGGGACGATATACAGCGTGGATGCCATAACCACAGCTTGATTAGGTTGGTTCATTGTTTCATCCGAATAGCCGGTTTAAAATTAAGCAATTGAAAAATACACCATTGGATACAGTATGCGTCCTTCAATTTTTTTGCATTTGAAAAAAGGGTTAATCTGCACAGCAATGCTGTCCACATTTGCACTCTCTGGGTGCCAAATTGTCTCAGATTATTTTCCTTCCACCCAAAAAACACCTGAGCAAAGCACGTCCGATGCCAGCGGCTACCAAGCTATCATTGATGCGGCTCAAGGCAAACCCTCTCTGGAAGCACTTCGTGCCTACATTAGCCAAGAACCATTATTAAAGACAGCTGCCGAGCGCCAAGTTAACATCGATGGATTATGGAAGATGTTAACACAGTTGACACCAGATCAGATTCACGGAATTGGCGCAGAGGAAAATATTCTCCAAGGCTGGGTTGATCTGCTCGATATTTATCAAAATAACCAAGATGACCCTGATGCCCTCCGCGCGGGTTTTAACGACTGGAAAATGCGCTACTCCAACAACCCTGGTGCTGCGCTAGCCCCAACTCAGCTAATTCAAGCAATGTTACCGCGCGTCGGTAATAGCCCCAAAATTGCATTATTTCTCCCAATGAGCGGCCAAGGCAAAGTATTTGGTCAGGCCATCATGCAAGGGTTTATGGATGCACAAAAAGGCATTCCTCAAGGTTCAGCAACGCCAGCAAGAACAGCCCCGCAGCCGAGTAGCGGCAACGATGTGCTAGACCAAATTTATGCAGAAGTTGCGAATACCGCAGGCGACGTCCCCACAGATACAGACATCGTCTCCTCTAGCCTACAAATTGATGCTACACCTGTGAATACACAAACAATCAAAGTGTTTGATACCACAGGCAAGCAAATGCCCCAATTACTGGAACAAGCGAAAAACGAAGGTTTCAACCTCGTTGTTGGCCCGCTATTGAAAAATGATGTTCAAACTATCGCACAAATGGGTGCACCTGTTAGCGTATTAGCCTTGAATGAGTTGGATGCTAACCAATTACAGCCACGTCCAAATCTTTGCTACTTTTCGCTTTCTCCTGAGGATGAAGCGCAAAATGCTGCTGCGTATATGCGAGCACAAGGCAAGCAAATGCCTTTGGTTTTAGTACCTGCTAATGCATTTGGAGATAGAATCGCCAAAGCCTTCGCTCAAGGGTGGCAATCAAAAGGTGGCGGTACGGTATTAATGCAAACCTTCGGTTCAGTGCCTTCTTTAAAAGAATCCATTAACCGTGGTGCAGGAATTCGAATGACGGGAACGCTGGTTAACACAGGTAACCCGCTAGGCGAAACAAGTGATGCAATTGACTCTGTTTATATCGTTGCAACTCGTGATGAACTCACACTGATTAAACCGATGATTGAAATGGCGATCAGTTCTCGCTCTCGCCCTGCACTTTATACTAGTTCTCGTAGCAACCAAGCAGGTTCAGGTGCAGACTACCGTTTTGAAATGGACGGCGTAAAATTTAGCGAAATCCCACTGCTTGCGGGAGCAAATAATAACCTACGCAAACAGGCGCAACAAAAACTGAATAATGACTATTCGTTATTCCGCCTGTATGCAATGGGTATTGATGCATGGTCATTAGCGAATAGCTATGACAAACTGCAACAAGCAGGACAAGTGAGAATCAATGGTGCATCAGGAACACTAAGTACACAAGCTAACTGCGTGGTATTCCGAGAACTGCCATGGTTACAGTTTAAACAAGGGCAAGTTGTCCCTGCGCAATAAAAAAAGATGAGCCATCAGGATGATGGCTCAAACTGCTGACAAACCGATTAGGTTTGACTGCAGGTTGGATAGGTTTTGAAAATAAATTAGGAAAATCAATTTATTGATTTTCGGCTGATAACACAAAGTAGGAAAAACCACGCTTTTATCCTGCTTTGTCAACAACCTCAGCCATCAGGATGATGGCTTTTTTCAGACAAGGACGTCATGAAAGCAATTCAAAAACCCTTAAGATGGTTAACAGGCCGATATTACGAAAATCAAGCTCTCGCATTTTTGAAAAAACAGGGACTAACCTTTATTGAACGCAATGCGAGAAATCGAGGAGGGGAAATTGACCTCATCATGCGTGATAAAACAGGTTGGATATTTATTGAGGTTCGATTTCGCAAAAATTGTGATTACGGTGATGCGCTTTTATCAGTAAACTGGCATAAACGTAGAAAGTTATTAGCCGCAGCCAAAATTTGGCTTGCACAGCGACAAGAGAGTTTCGAAACCAGTGCCTGTCGATTTGATATTTGTGCTATTACAGGTAATCAATTCGAATGGATACAAAATGCCTTTAATGATGAAGGCTAATATTCGTCAATAAGCTATTATATTCTTTATCATTAGCGATTTCGGTCAACACAGCGACAGCGCAAACATGACGGGTTTACCCTAAATAATTCGTGTTGTCGTAAGGCGACAAGTGAGCTAATCCCTATGAGCATACAAAAGTATGTGATTAGGGTTAGCGATTGCAGTCAACACAGCGACAGCGCGAAGAATGACGTGTAAATTTTTACAGGAAAAAACCAGTGCTAGATAGAATAAAAGTTTGTTTTACCGAAAGTATTCAAACTCAAATTGCAGCCGCTGAGGCGCTGCCCGATGCGATTTCTAGAGCCGCTATGATGATGGTTCAGTCTTTGCTTAATGGCAACAAAATTTTATGTTGTGGCAATGGCGCATCTGCTGCTACTGCACAACGTTTTGCTGCGAGTATGATCCACCGATTTGAAACTGAGCGCCCTAGTCTTCCTGCTCTTGCACTGAATACCGATAATGCGGTACTTACCGCAATTTCAGGTAGCAAGCAACCTACTGAAATTTATGCGAAACAAGTGAGAGCATTAGGCCAGCATGGTGATGTTTTAATGGCAATTTCCACCCATGGTAATAGTAGCGATATTATTAAAGCTGTTGAAGCCGCTGTTACACGGGATATGACCATTGTCGCTCTTACTGGCTACGATGGAGGAGAGCTTGCTGGCCTGCTTGGCCCACAAGATGTTGAAATTCGTATTCCTTCTCAGCGCAGTGTTCGAATTCAAGAAGTTCATCTTCTTACTGTAAATTGTCTATGTGATCTTATAGATAATACCCTTTTCCCTCATCAGGATGATTAAGGAGACAAAATGCGATTAATACCCATTTTTGCCATAGTAATCAGTACGATTCTTTTACAAGGCTGTATTGGTGCTGCAGTTGTTGGCTCTGCCGCTGTTGCCACGAAAAGTGCTTCTGACCCACGGACCGTTGGCCAGCAAGTTGATGATGGCACATTAGAAGCTCGAGTGAGCGGGCAGCTCAATAAAGATAAAGAAATTACGGGTAAGGCACGAATTATTGCCACTGCATATAAAGGTAATGTGCTATTAACTGGGCAAAGTCCTGACATGTCATGGGCTGAACGCGCCAAACAAATCGCCTCGAATGTTGATGGCACCGTATCCGTTTATAATGAAGTGCGTAACGGTGAACCTGTCGATTTAGGTACTGCTTCCAAAGATACTTGGTTAACCACTAAAGTTAAATCAAAAATCTTAGCGAGTGACAGCGTTAAATCGGGTAGTGTAAAAGTGATTACTGAGAATGGTGAGATTTTTTTACTTGGCGTATTAACAAGGCAAGAGGGTGATGCTGCAGCTAAAATCGCCAGTGAAACTGATGGTGTTCGTCGAGTGACGACGGCTTTCACTTATCTCAATTAATCATAAACAATAATATATCCGAATAAGAATAAGAGCCATTAGTGAAAAACTATGGCTTTTTTCTTATTCAGACAAAATATCATTTACTTTCAGAAAATTCTTACCGCCCAAAAGGTGCATTTGGTTCAATATCCACGCCTGCCGTCTCAACACATAAGAAGATGGTGATTTCGCACTATATCGGTGTGGATTAGGAAGAACCGCTGCTAAAAGTGCAGCCTCACTCATAGAAAGCTGACTAGCAGGCTTATTAAAGAATTTATTTGAGGCTTCTTCAACACCAAAAACCCCATCACCAAACTCAGCAATATTAAGATAAATGGTCAGTATTCTCTGCTTAGACCACATAAGCTCCATTATTGGTGTCATCACTGTTTCTAGGCCTTTTCTAACCCAGCTTCTACCATCCCATAACCATAAGTTTTTAACGGTCTGCTGGGATATTGTTGAGGCACCTCTAATTGATTGTTTATTGTTCACATTATGTTTATAAGCACGTTCTATTGCATCAAGATCAAAACCCCAATGATGTGGAAAATTTTGATCTTCAGATGCGATAACCGCTAAATAAATATACGGAGAGATCTGTTTTTCACTGACCCAAGTAGAGCTAGATACATAAGAAAAATTTAAGTTTAACCATGCGCTAATTTGGCGTTCAAACATAACCGCTGAGAATGGCACGGGCACATATTTAAAGACAATGACAGTACAAAACCACACCAGAAGTAATGAAATTGTGATCTTCTTTAACCCGCGCCATAATCGAGAAACAATAGTTAGCATTCAAATAATCACGCCATTTCCAATACTTTCTTAACGAGTTTATTAATCCCTGTATTTGCTTCAGAAATTGATTGTGCCAGCATATAAGCAGGGGTTGTTATAACTCGGTTAACTTCATCAACAACAATGTCATCTACTGAACATTTGATGTGTTCTCCTCCCATATTTTCTATTTGAGCAATCGTTTTGCTGTCATCACCAATAGTTAATTTCACTGATGTATTTAACATTTTCGGAAGCATAACAGGTGCAATACACATCAGCCCTAGAGGCTTTTTTTGTTGGTGCATTTGGCGAACTAAACTTAATAGTTCTTTATTAATCTCACAGTCACTTCCTTTAACTGCAAAATCACATAAATTTTTTGCCGCACCAAACCCACCAGGAATAATGAGCGCATCCAGCTTAGAGGCATCCGCAGAGGACAAAGGGGATATTTTACCACGTGTAATACGGGCCGATTCCTCTAGTTGATTACGTTTTTCTGTTTTTTCTTTTCCATTTATATGATTTATAACAGTCGGTTGTAATTCATCAGGTGCAAAAAAATGAACTTCAGCATTATTTTGACTCAATGCTAACATTGTTAATACTGACTCATGAACCTCACTTCCATCAAATACACCACAGCCACTTAAAATAACCGCAATTGATTTCATATCTTGCTCCATTTGTAGTAAATTATCTCTCAAGCGATAAGGCAGGCAAACATCAATCTTCATCACAGATTTTAATGAATCTTGTAACAGATTCGCTAAATTTTGGTATCTTGATGTTATTGCTTACCGCGATTAACCTAATTTAACGATTTGCCTAGAATGAAAACCACATGCAAATCAACGATTTCCCTGGTGTTGGCGCAGTATTCGCGCACCCCAACTTCGGTTGGGGTTATTTTTTTGTGCGCACATCAACCCAGTTTCTTAAAGTTTCTATATCGTCTTTCCAATCCTGTTTTAATTCATCAACCCATTCTTGTACATTATCCCACCAAGCTGGTAAATCAGGAGATTGGATTTGCTGAGCTATTTTCTGTAAATTCCTTAAGCCCACAGAACCCGCTGCACCTTTAATCTTATGAGCCTCTTCCACGATACCCTTTTGATCTTTTGCAACCATATTAGAATCGAGAATTGCTAAGTAGCCTGGAAGCATTTTTTCAAATACGTCTAGCCCATCATAAATTAATTTAGGGCCAACCAATTCAATATATTGCTCCAACATTTCACAATCTAACCTTGATTCATCAACCGTTGATTTAGGGATATCGCTTTGAACCTCGTCTTCAGAGTGAGCGGCTTGCTCGCCCCAAAACTGCTCAATAACTTGAGTCAGCGCTGGAACAGATAATGGTTTGCTTAAAACGCCATCCATACCTGCATCAAAGTACTCTTTTTTATCTTTAAGCACATTTGCGGTCAGTGCGATGAGTGGAGGTAAATCCTCCTTGTCATATTGCTGTTTCAGTTGCCTTGAAATATCCAACCCTGTCATATCTGGTAGCTGAATATCTAATAAGACTAAATCGTACTCACCAGGTGCGAACATGGATAACGCATCTTTGCCTGTCATTGCGACATCAACTGTATTTCCTAAATTTTCTAATACAGAGCACGCCACAACAACGTTTAGCTCAATATCTTCCACTAATAAAATATGCAAAGCAGGTAATGGGTAATCATCATCATTTTCTTCAAATTCCACAACTTCATCGTCAACAACAGGCGCAGAAATAGATAACGTAAATGTAGAACCTTCGCCTATTTGACTTTCAACTTGGATGTCTCCCCCCATATTTTGTGCTAGCCGGCGAGATACAGAAAGTCCAATCCCCGTTCCCGTTGCAGGCTTACCACCCGCAGAATCTGTTACTTGGTAGTACATTGCAAAAATTTTATCTAGCTCATCTTTGGGGATACCAATTCCGCTGTCTTGTACCCTAAAAAACAACTTATTTTCAGACTCTTGCCAGATGCTGAGTTTGACTTCCCCTTGTTGTGTAAATTTGACTGCATTACCAATTAAGTTCCATAATATTTGGCGCAAGCGCGTCCCGTCAGTTAGTACTTTTTTCGGCAATGCGGGGGCGACATCCATGACAAATTTAAGCCCTTTTGGCTGAACTAATAAGCCACTTAAATTTTCGAGATCATTCACAAACTCAGATAATGTGATTGGCTGGTTATCCAACTGAACTTTACGGCGCTCGATCTTATCCATCTCAATGACATCGTTGAAAATATTTCCTAATGTCACTGCACTGACATGAATCGTTTTTAAATAGCTAGATTGTTCCGAAGTTAACTCAGTGTCTAACAATATTCGGCTCAAACCAACAATGCCGTTAAGGGGAGTACGAAGCTCGTGGCTGATTGTTGAGATAAATGTGGTCTTCTCCCTACTCGCGCTCTCTAATGCCTCTTGGTAACGTTTACGCTCTGTTATATCGCGACCAAAACCCATGAGGCCATGACGTTTGCCAACTCGGTCATAAAATGGCACTTTTCGTAGCTCAAAACAGGCTTTTCTACCGTCTGGGTAAACCAACCATTGCTCATAGGTTAGAGAAACATTATGGCGAAAAACTTTTTCATCGGTTTCCATCACTTTAGAAGCGATTTCCACATCATAAATATCTAGAGGGGTTAGCCCAACTAAGTGTTTTTCACTTTTCCCAGTCAGAAGTTCCATTGCCCTATTACAACCCGAAAATTCGTTATTTTCATTACGGTAATAAACTAAGTCAGGGGAGGCATCAAGGAATGAGCGTAACAATACCGATTGCTGCTCAAGTTCAATTTGAGTTTGCTCACGGTATTTCATTTCTTGCTTAAGTTGTTCAAGTAATTCTAAATGTGCACGTTCCGCTTTTTCACGCTCAAGTATTTCGAGGTTGAGCTGCTCTATATTTCCTTGTAATTGCGTGTTTAATTCAGCGTCACGCTTGCGCATTACCTCAAGCTTATCCACCATACGCGATAATCGTTGGCGTGACTCTTCCAGTTGTTCCACCACAACAGACAGGAAGTAAACCGCAAGTGGAGTGATAATAAGCCCAAAGAAAATAGACCCGACCATATCTAAACTATCTACATGCCCGCGCAAGAAGATAGCGACCGCCATTTGCATTATCATGGCGAGTACAACAAGTGCGGATGCGAGTAATAGTGAAAATCGCACCAATCCAAGTTTCATCATCAAATCGACATAGTATTGCGCAAGGCCGCGAAGTACTTTCATAACCACCCCTTAGTAAAATTCTCTTTGAATCATATATCAAACAGGGCAGATTCGGATGTTTATTAATACAAAATGTCGATCCTGCTCATTCAATAGCCATTTTTTATCATTAATGATAAATAACAATCAGGTATTTTCTTTGTTTTAGCTTGAGTAAAAATGTATCTCGGGTTACTTTTCATCATAATCGTTTGAAAAATAGATCAATCGTGCGACTTATACTGACTTTTGTCGTGCTAAGCTTTAGGTTTTAAAGCGCACTGTATGATGTAAAATCAGACTAAGTTCAGTAAGGACTACCATGAACGCCAAAATTATCGGTCTCCCGCGAAATGAACCGCAAAAAAAAGCAGTCAATATTCGAAAAATAGATTTCGTCGAAATTTATGAGCCTGATGATGTCAACAATACGCAGCAACAGGCAAGTCGTTGTCTCTCCTGCGGTAGTCCGTTCTGTGAATGGAAATGTCCTTTGCATAATGCCATCCCTAAATGGCTAAAATTAGCAGAGGAGGGTCGTATTATTGAAGCCGCTGAATTATCTCATCATACCAATAGCTTACCTGAAATCTGTGGCCGCATTTGTCCACAGGATAAACTGTGTGAAATGGCCTGTGTATTGAACGATACCTTTGGTGCTGTCACCATTGGACACATAGAACGTTATATCAATGACACAGCATTCTCTCTAGGTTGGCGGCCTGATCTTTCCCATGTCACGCCAGTGAATTTCCGTGTTGCTATTGTTGGTGCAGGCCCTGCTGGCCTTGCGTGTGCAGATGTTTTAGCGCGTAATGGTGTACAAGTGACTGTATTTGATAGACACCCCGAAATTGGTGGTTTATTAACCTTTGGGATACCCGCATTTAAATTAGAAAAACAGGTCATGATACAACGACGCGACATTTTCACTAAAATGGGAATTCAATTTCAACTTAACATCGATATCGGCAAGGATATACATCTCAATACGCTTGAGACGGATTATGACGCGATTTTCCTCGGAACAGGTACATACAGTGCAATTAAAGGTGAACTGCTCAGGAATGACGCTCAGGGCTGTTATGATGCCTTACCTTATTTAATTGCTAACACACGTCATTTGATGCAACTCCCACCTTTACCTCTTGAACCTTATATCGATTTACAGGGAAAAAATGTGGTTGTGCTCGGCGGAGGTGATACTGCAATTGACTGTGTGCGAACAGCGATTCGCCAAGGTGCTTCACAGGTGGCCTGTATATATCGGCGTGACAAACAAAGTATGCCTGCTTCACTAAAAGAGATAAATTATGCAATTGAAGAAGGGGCTGAATTTTATTTTCATTTACAAGCCACTGAGATTCTTTTGAATGAGGCTCAAAAAGTCCGCGGAATTTCTGTCGTCCGCACCCAAAATGGTGAACTCAAAGAGGGACGAAACGCCGTAGAGCCTATCAAAAATTCAGATTTTACAATTGAAGCGGATGCCGTCATTGTTGCTTTCGGTTTTCGCCCGCACAAACAACCTTGGGTTGAAGATAGCCTTGTACAATTTGACTCGCAGGGGCATATTTGTGTAAATCGCAATAGCCCGTTTCCTTTCAAAACTTCCCATGAAAAAATATTTGCTGGCGGGGATGCCGTTCGAGGTTCAGACCTGGTTGTCAATGCAATTGCCGATGGACGCAGTGCCGCCGAGGGTATTTTACTTTTTTTAGGGGTATAGAAGAACATAGAAAAACAGAGGAAAATCCCTCTGTTTTTCTACCAACATGAAGTGAATTTGCTACTTAACCACTCTTAACGCAGGTCTGCCTTTTGGTGGTCTTGGTGGCTCATCATCCGAAGGTTCTTCAGCGCTATGCTCAACTAATGAGCTATCTTGAACTAATGAAATCCCTTCTTCTGGCGAATCATCTACGTCTTCAAAATCAGAAGATATTTGTGCATCATAGGCTGCTTCAGGTTCAAACATCATCCCTGCACCATTCTCACGCGCATACACAGCCATAATTGCGGCCATTGGGACATACACTTGACGAGGAACTCCACCAAAACGTGCATTAAAACGCACTTCGTCATTGGTAATTTCAAAGTTACCCACAGCACGTGGTGCAACATTCAATACAATTTGCCCATCCCGAGCAAATTCCATTGGAACGTTAACAGTAGGAACAGTGACATCAACCACCAAATGCGGGGTCATATCGTTATCGAGTAGCCACTCATAGTGGGCACGTAACAGATAAGGGCGACGTGGTGACATTGCTGTCATTTCCATCATACTTTTAGCCTCTTGCTGACAGACGCATTTCGCGTTCTAATTCCGTCAAAGATGCTAAGAATGCATCACGCTCAAATACACGTTGCATGTACATCTGTAAATGTTTGCTATTAGCAGGTTTCAATTCAATACCCAGTACAGGTAAACGCCATAACAGCGGCGCTAAGTAGCAATCAACCAAGCTAAATTCATCACTCATAAAGAATGGCATTTCAGCAAAAACAGGCGAAACGGCAATTAACTCTTCCGTTAGTTGACGACGGGCGCTATCCGCTTCCTGAGCACTGCCTTTTTCTACTTTGTGCATCAGAGAATACCAGTCTTTTTCAATGCGATGCATTAATTGACGGCTAGTTCCACGCGCGACAGGGTAAACAGGCATTAATGGAGGATGAGGAAAACGCTCATCAAGATATTCCATGATAATCAGCGGATCATATAAAGTCAGCTCACGATCAACGAGTGTCGGAACGCTTTGGTACGGGTTGAGATCAATGAGATCTTGAGGCGGATGACCAGGTTCAACATGTTCAATTTCGACGCTAACCCCTTTTTCTGCCAGGACGATACGTACCTGATGGCTAAAAATGTCAGTTGGGCCTGAGAACAATGTCATTACCGAACGTTTGTTAGGAGCGACAGCCATTAAAACCTCCAAATTACAAAAATGGACGAAATGTAATTAATTTTTAATTACCCGTTACCCATTTTAAAATCCCCTGTGTCCTACTTTCATTTATCCATACTGAAAGTCAACACAACCCTCCCGCACAGAAAGGCGAGAAATGATGAAATAAAAAAACAGGGGCATATTCTAACAGATTTTGTACAGCTTAGGGGGGAGTGATAGGAAAAATCATAGGTTTATTTCATTGAAGAAGAACAATTACACAAAAAACAAAATAAAAAACAAAACTAACCAAAATTAAAAAACAATAAACCTTAAAGTTAACTCCATGGTTATCTAAATAATATGATAAAAAAAACAATTTTTATTACCAAAGAGTGATTATTTTAAATTTTAGACTAATTCGTTGTCTTTTTCTGCTAATTATATTTAATTCTTTTTTAAATTATCTTTAAACGTCAGTTTATTAATTTTTAGGCAATAAAAAACCCGCCATAAAGACGGGTTTTTTCATCAATTTTATGCCCACAGGGCAATAAATTAACGTTTGGAGAACTGTGGACGACGACGAGCTTTACGCAGACCCACTTTCTTACGTTCAACAGAACGCGCATCACGGGTAACGAAACCAGCTTTACGCAGATCAGAACGAAGAGTCTCATCATAAGCCATCAGTGCACGAGTAATACCGTGACGGATTGCGCCTGCTTGACCTGAAATACCACCACCTTTAACAGTGATGTACAGATCCAGTTTTTCCAACATTTCAACCAATTCTAACGGCTGACGAACGACCATGCGCGCAGTTTCGCGACCAAAGTACTGTTCCAGCGTACGCTGATTGATTGTGATGTTACCGCTACCCGGCTTAATAAAGACACGAGCAGATGAGCTTTTGCGGCGACCAGTGCCGTAGTATTGATTTTCAGCCATTGCTATAATCCCGATTAAATGTCAAGAACTTGCGGTTGTTGAGCCGCGTGGTTGTGCTCATTACCTGCGTAAACTTTCAGTTTACGGTACATTGCACGACCCAGAGGTCCTTTTGGCAACATGCCTTTAACCGCGATTTCAAGCACACGCTCAGGACTGCGAGCAATCATTTCTTCGAAAGTTGCTTGCTTGATTCCACCTACATGGCCAGTGTGGCGATAGTAGATTTTGTCTTCGCGTTTTTTGCCGGTAACAGCAATTTTTTCTGCATTCAGAACGATGATGTAATCACCAGTATCCACGTGCGGAGTGTATTCCGCTTTATGCTTACCGCGCAGACGGCTAGCAATTTCTGTTGCAAGACGGCCTAAAGTTTTGCCATCTGCATCAACAACGTACCAGTCGCGTTTTACGGTCTCTGGTTTAGCTGTAAAAGTTTTCATTAAAACTTACCCAATATTGAAGTTACACGTTGGTGAACACTCATGTTCATAAGCTTTCTGAGGTTCACACGACTCTTTGTCCAGTAAACCTACCCCTTCGAGCAGCCTAACTGGCATTATGCGTTATTTTTTGGGAAATAAAAAATAGCGCTGTAACGTGGGGTCGCAAGATTATAGAGAAGTCAGAAACAAAAATCGACCCCAAATGCATTTTTTTTACGTTTGTGTGAATATCAAACGCCATCTGTACTTAATTTGAACGTTTTAGCTTATTTTTGCGCTGAAACTCGCATGCAAGCAAAAAAACTTAAGCCAAATGTGGAATTTTTAAGTATTCTTCGCTTTGCATTTCTTGTAAGCGAGATAAACAGCGTTGGTATTCAAAGGCCAAAAGTTGCCCTTGATATAATGATTCCATCGGGACTTCTGCATTAATCACCAATTTCACTTTACGCTCATAAAACTCATCCACCAGCGCAAGAAAACGCCGTGCAGGATTTTCATCTCTCGACCCCATCGAAGGGACATCGTACAATAAAACCGTGTGGTAACAGTTTGATAAGTAAATATAGTCATTTTGACTACGCGGCTCTTCACATAGCACTTTAAACTCTACGGCTAAAACGCCTTCCGCTGAGCGAAGCACTTGCATTTTCCGGTGATTGACCTCTAAAACTGGGTTTAATTTACCTTCCTTACCCGCCAATTTGACAAAAATCTCATCCAAGTGCTGGCGATTTTGTGCATTTATCGGAGATAAAAAGAGGTGAGCTTGCGTCAAAGTCCGTAAGCGGTAGTCAATCCCTGCATCAACATTCATTACATCACAATATTTTTTGATTTGTTCGATAGCAGGTAAAAACCGTGCCCTCTGTAAGCCATTGCGATATAAATTGTCAGGAATGATATTTGACGTGGCAACCAGCGTGATCCCGCGGGCAAACAAACCTTCTAGCAGTGTTCCCAGTATCATCGCGTCAGTAATATCAGAGACAAAAAACTCATCAAAACACAGCACATCAGTTTGCTTTTTAAATTCATCCGCAATGATATCTAGCGGGTTCTCCTGCCCTTGTAAAGCCATCAAATCTTCCTGCACTTTCTTCATAAAACGATGGAAATGCAACCGAAGTTTACGATCACCAGGTAAGCTTTCATAAAACATGTCCATAAGCCATGTTTTACCGCGACCTACCCCGCCCCACATATATAAGCCTTGAACAGGCTCTATTGATTTATTGGCCGCGTTTTTCCCTAATAATCGGCTAAAAAAACCGTTATTCTTTCTATTTGGCACAGCTAAAACAACTTGAGTCAGTTGCTGATAAATTTTATCTAAACGTTCTACGGCAAGCTTTTGCACGTCATCTGGCTGATAATTGCCATCCGCTAGCGCTTGTTGATAACGCATTGTAGGGGTCATCGGTGACATTAACTGAATAATCCTTAAAAAATTTTCGGTTTTTTTACCGTTATTTGATATACACTGCCTTTATTATAACCAGATTCAGTTACCATTTAACTTTCGGTTAACGAATCACCATAGAGTAAGGAAATTCACCTTAAGATTCTACTCTTAAAAAAGCGGTTAATTGTTTTACAATTACTCGATTCAAGCGCTGTGGGTTTTATCATCACTTAACGGTCAAATTACAATATGTTGAGATGCTTTACTTGACGTCTACATGCAACTTGAATTATTTAAGGTATAGTAACGGTAACGACGCTTAATTTCTGCGAACATTGAAGTAATGAAGGAGTCAGCATGACCTGGGAGTATGCATTAATCGGATTGATTGTTGGTTTTATCATCGGTGCATTAGTTGTCCGCTATGGTAATCCAAAACTTCGCCAACAAAAAACAGCGCAAGCTGAGCTAGACAAAAAAAGTACTGAACTGGAAGAGTACCGTAAAGAATTAGTCAGCCACTTTGCTCGTAGCGCAGAATTATTGGATAAAATGGCGCGTGATTACCGTCAGCTTTACCAACATATGGCACAAAGTTCATCTGAATTAATGCCAGATATGCCAGCACAAGATAACCCGTTTAACTATCGTTTAACGGAATCTGAAGCCGATAACGATCAAGCGCCAGTAAAAATGCCACCAAGAGATTATTCGGATAGCGCATCAGGCTTATTTCGACCTATCGAAGAGAAAGAAAAATAGTTTCTAATTGTATATCACCAGTAAGTCTCACTTGCTGGTGATTTCTTGTTGTATTAACTAAAACCCCCCATTCAACTCGCATCATCTGCTGTGAAATAATCATTTAATAATCTTGAACAATATTTACATCTAAATTTAATTAGACAATTTATTTAACTACCGTATAGAAGTTAAAGTCTTACTTAAATTACATGTAAATAGATGTAAAAGAGTGGTTAATTGCTATCCGTAAGTGGAACTTTTGCGCATAATCTGTGGTCATAGTCATCAGTAAAATTGAATCTTATACCAACCAAATAGAAACGCATTGTGCTTGCCTAATAAAAGGCTCCACAGTGAATTGAACCTTTATTCTTGAGAGAATTAACTGAATTATGAAAAGAAAAAACTTTTTTCTTACCGCTGTAGCAATGAGTTTAGGCTTATCACTGGCCACTATCCCAACGATAAGTAGCGCGGCGCTACCTGCAACATTACCAGCAACAGCGCAAAGCCAAAACATGCCAAGCCTTGCACCTATGCTTGAAAAAGTTCTGCCTGCGGTGGTGAATATTCATGTGTCAGGAACACGTGTGCAAAATCAACAAATTCCAGAAGAGCTGAAATTCTTCTTTGGCCCAAATGCACCTTCGCAACAACAAAGCGTGCGTCCTTTTGAAGGCCTCGGTTCGGGCGTGATTATCGATGCGCAACAAGGCTATATTTTAACTAACAACCATGTCATTGATGGTGCAGATAAAATTCAAATTCAACTCAATGACGGCCGTGAAATCGCTGTAAAGCTGATTGGTAAAGATCCACAAACAGATATTGCATTGCTTAAAATCTCTAACGATAAAGATATCAAAAACTTAACTGCAGTTAATATCGCAGACTCTGATAAGTTACGAGTTGGTGATTTTGCTGTCGCGGTTGGTAACCCATTCGGGTTGGGGCAAACGGCAACGTCAGGTATTATCTCAGCATTAGGCCGTAGTGGCTTAAATCTTGAAGGCTTAGAGAACTTTATTCAAACCGATGCCTCTATCAACCGGGGTAACTCTGGTGGTGCTTTAGTCAACTTAAATGGTGAGCTGATTGGTATCAATACCGCTATTTTAGCGCCAGGTGGTGGTAATATCGGCATTGGTTTTGCTATTCCAAGTAATATGGCAAAAAATCTCAGTGAGCAGCTGATTAAACATGGTGAAGTTAAGCGCGGTATCCTCGGTATTAAAGGGACTGAGATGAATTCTGATATCGCAAAAGCCTTTAATATTGATGCTCAACGTGGTGCATTCGTCAGTGAAGTTCTACCGAAATCCTCTGCTGCGAAAGCGGGTATTAAGTCTGGGGACGTATTAGTCTCTGTTGATGGCAAACGCATCAATAGCTTCGCAGAATTAAGAGCCAAAATCGGCACTAGCCAAATCGGTAAAGAAATTACTATCGGCCTGATCCGCTCGGGTAAACCGATGGACGTGAAAGTCGTCCTTGAAAATGATGAAGGTTCAGCAACAAGAGCTGAAAAATTAACTGAGTCATTATTAGGTGCAACTATTTCTAATGCAACCATTAGCAATACACGTGGTGTTCAAGTCGATAGCGTCGCGCCTAAGTCTCCAGCTGCCGCAATTGGTTTAGTCAAAGGGGACTTAATCTTTGGCGTCAATGACCAACGAGTTGAAACTATTGATCAATTCCGTAAAATTATCGATGGCAAACCACCCGTGTTGGCAATGAAAGTATTACGTGACGGCGAAACCTTATATTTATTAATGCGTAATTAATTGATAAAAATCGGTCTTAAAGTCAATAAAACAGGCTCAGTATCACTCTACTGTGCCTGTTTTTTTATGTTATGCTCAGTACATGTTTAAGAAATAACTGAATCTCCAATATTTTATGGTAAAGAAGCTTACTATTTCTGTCATGCTAGGCCTATTAGCTGCATTGATTATCATCATTGCGGTACCTTCATTGCGTCCGCAAGGTTTAGCTGATTTACTGTATGGCAAAACGGATAGTGAGCCTGTTAGTTATAACAAAGCTGTACGCCGTGCAGCCCCTGCCGTGGTTTATGTCTACAGTAGCTCCAAAGGTAGCTTCTCCCAGTCTGGTCGTGAACTTAAATCGTTAGGCTCTGGTGTCATTATGAGCCCGAATGGCTATATCATTACTAACAAGCATGTTGTTGATAACCCAGACCAAATTTTAGTCGCACTGCAAGATGGCGCAATTTTTGATGCGTTACTGGTAGGCTCTGATACGCTCACCGATCTTGCGGTATTAAAAATTGATGCCGATAACCTCCCAGTGATCCCAATTAATACTCAACGTGTCACCCATGTGGGGGATGTCGTCTTAGCCATTGGCAATCCGTACAATATTGGTCAAACTGTGACTCAAGGTATTATCAGTGCGACAGGTCGTGTTGGCTTAAGCTCCACTCGTCGGCAAAATTTCTTACAAACAGATGCTTCGATTAACTCAGGTAACTCAGGTGGAGCACTGATTAATACCGAAGGTGAGTTAGTGGGAATTAACACTCTGTCCTTTACCGCGGGGCAAGGCATTACCTCTGAAGGCCTCAGTTTTGCTATCCCAACCGCGCTTGCAACAAAAATTATGGATAAGCTGATCCGTGATGGCCGCGTGATCCGTGGTTATATTGGTATTACTGCACGTGAACTACCGCAAATAAGGTCAAACAACAATAATATCAATCAGATACAAGGACTGCGTATTTTCCAAGTTGCCCCAAATGGCCCAGCCGCTAAGTCGGGTATTATGCAAGGGGATATTATTTTATCTGTTGATGGAAAACCTGCAGTTTCTGCCGCTGAAACGATGGACTTAGTTGCAGAAATTCGCCCTGGCAGTAAAGTGTCGGTGCAAATATTACGCGATGGTGAAATGAAAACGATCGATGTGATTATAGAAGAAAATCCTGAAGGGCAAGCAGGATGATGCTACCAAATGAATTTTAATATAAAAATGCCGTTCAATTCAGTTTGAACGGCATTTTTGTTTCAATTCAATAAACGAGAAAACTAGTCGTCTGAATGAACACGCTGAATATCTGCCCCTAAGCCACGCAGTTTATCTTCAATATGTTCATAACCGCGGTCAATGTGGTAAATACGGTCAACCGTTGTAGTGCCTTCCGCAATACAGCCAGCAATCACTAGACTTGCAGATGCGCGTAAATCTGTTGCCATCACTTGTGCACTAGTTAATTTCTCAACTCCATGACATAGCACTGTATTACTTTCAATTTCTGCATGAGCCCCCATACGGATAAGCTCAGGGATGTGCATAAATCGGTTTTCGAAAATCGTTTCAGTGATAAGCCCTGCACCTTCAGCCACTAGGTTAAGTAAGCTAAATTGTGCTTGCATGTCCGTTGGGAACCCTGGGTGTGGTGCAGTACGAATAGTGACCGCTTTAGGGCGCTTACCTTCCATATCTAGGCTAATCCAGTCATCACCTATTTCAATCGTTGCACCCGCTTCACGCAGTTTTGCTAATACCGCATCTAGGGTGTCTGGACGTGCATTGCGGCAAATGACTTTACCACGAGAAACAGCAGCTGCAATTAAGAATGTGCCTGTTTCAATACGGTCTGGCAGAACTTGGTATGTCCCACCGCCTAAACGTTCCACCCCTTCAATCACAATACGGTCAGTTCCTGCACCTGTAATTTTTGCACCAAGAGTGTTTAAGAAGTTGGCAGTATCTTCAATTTCAGGCTCACGCGCAGCATTTTCAATGACGGTAGTGCCTTCAGCTAATGTGGCAGCGGTCATAATTGAAACAGTTGCTCCAACACTGACTTTATCCATCACGATGCATGCCCCTTTCAGGCGGCCATCGACGGTAGCTTTCACATAACCATCTTCCAAAACAATATTTGCACCTAACTGTTCTAAACCAGAAATATGTAGATCAACAGGACGAGCACCAATAGCACAACCACCTGGCAGAGAAACTTCACCATGACCAAAACGTGCCACTAAAGGTGCCAGCGCCCAGATAGAAGCACGCATAGTTTTCACGAGGTCATAAGGCGCGCAGTAAGTGCTTACTGTGCTCGCATCAACAAATACAGAACCATTGCGTTTCACTTTCGTACCAAGCTGGTTCAATAATTTGATGGTGGTGTCGATATCCCTCAAATGAGGAACATTCTGTATTTCTACTGGCTCTTCAGCCAATAGAGCAGCGAACAGGATTGGCAGCGCAGCGTTTTTCGCGCCAGAAATAGTAACCTCACCCGATAAACGGGTTGGTCCTTTAACTAAAAACTTATCCATTCAAGTATTCTCGTATGTCGAATTGTACAGGCTGTTCGCTTAGGCTTTGAAATCAAAGGCCACTAAGTTTACGATCGCGCTCCCATTGCGCAGGGGTGTACGCTTTAATTGATAGAGCATGGATGCGGTTATCCGCAATATATTCCATCAATGGCGCATAAATTGCTTGCTGTTGCTTAACACGGCTCATACCGTCAAACATGTCACCGACAGCGATAACCTGAAAGTGGCTACCATCACCCGTAACAATAGCCTCATCCAGAGACAACTTTTCCATCAATACTTGTTTTATTTCGTTGGTTTCCATAGTGACTCTATTATGATTATTTGTGGTTTTTAATTTTACTCTGGCTAATTCTAGTTGAATGTGCCCAATTAGTCACAACTCGAATTAAAAGAGCATAAACGCCTATCCTAAAGGATTACGCCTAACACTTAAACCAAAGAAAACGCCTCTTACGCACAAATGCACGTAGAGGCGCTTATTTTTACATAACTTGACTAAATTTAAGACTCATCGCCTTAATCTAGAATGATGCTTTTCACCCCATATAACTCAATAAGTGTATTCAAGTTATCACTGGCCCCAATAATATTCAGAGGCTGTTTTTTGGCTTGAAACTCACCTTTTAAGCGAACTAACATAGCCAGCCCCGTTGAATCTACATGGGTTAAGCCAGAAACATCTATTTTCTCAATATGTTCCAGCAGTGGGGACTTTTTGTCCCAAAACGACATCAATGAGTCACGGTCTAATGACCCCGTCAGATACAACGTTGATTGCGTTTTCTCCCATGCCAATACCTGGCTCATATTAGTTTTTCTCTTCTAACGTAATTGGGGCTTTTGCACTGATTTCTAACTGTTTTGTTAAGCCATCAATACCTTGCTTACGTAAAATATCCCCCCACTCATTTTGCTTGGTGGTGATCATGCTTACGCCTTCAGCAATCATGTCATATGCCTGCCAGTAACCTGTTTTACTGTTTTTACGCCATTGGAAGTCTAAGCGTACTGGTGGGCGGCCATTGGTATCAATTATCGTTACGCGAATGGCAACAATGTTTTTATCACCAATGGGTTGTTCTGGTGCAATTTGGTAAGTTTGACCATGGTACATCGCCAATGCTTGGCCATAAACCTGCTCAAGGTAATCTTCAAATGCCGCAAAGTAGGCATCACGTTGTGCGGGTGTTGCGCCTTTATAGTAAGTACCTAAAACGAGTGCACCTGCATATTTAATTTGCACATAAGGCAGTAATTCTTCACGGACAATCGTTCTTAGATATTCAGGATCTTGTTTGATTTTCGGCTGTTCAGATTTCAACCGAGTAAAAGTTTTTGCTGCCGCCTCATCCATTAATTTATACGGATTAGTTTGGTCTACTGCCATCGCAAATGGTGCAATAGCCAACATGGCAACCATCATTAAACGTTTAAACATAATTCATTCCTTTAACTATTTTGAGGGAGCTTCACATTACTTAGATGCAGGCTCTGCACCTTGGCTATCGCCACTCTTATACAAGAACTGCCCGATTAAATCTTCTAACACCATAGCGGGTTTAGTATCCTCAAGGCGTCCGCCATCTTTCAAAATCGCAATCCCTAACTCCTCATCATCAGGGCCAATATTCATGGCAATATACTGTTCACCCAGTAAACCTGATGTACGAATGGATAAAGAACTTGAATCTGGAATATTGTCATATTCACTTAATAAGTCGATTTTCACTTCAGGTACATAGTTCTTTTTATCGAGAGTGATACTGGCAACACGGCCGACAACCACACCACCGACTTTGATCGGAGAACCTTCTTTCAAGCCACCAATATTTTCAAAAGACGCTGAAATTTGATAGGTAGATTGGCTACCAATTGATTTCAAATCGGCGACTTTTAAACACAAAAAGATAATTGCGGCAATCGCCAACAACATAAAACAGCCAACCCATATTTCACTTTTTTTACTTTGCATGACTTAGTTCCCAAACATCAGTGCGGTAAGTACGAAATCCAGTCCTAAAACAGACAATGACGCGTGAACAACGGTTCTCGTTGTTGCTTGGCTGATCCCTTCCGAGGTTGGAATTGCATCATAGCCATTAAACAGTGCGATCCACGTCACCGTAAAAGCAAACACTAAACTTTTGATAACACAGTTAACCAGATCTAATCGCCAGTCGATAGAAGATTGCATTGATGCCCAGAAAAAGCCTTCATCAATCCCCTTCCAATCCACACCGACTAATGCGCCACCTAAAATCCCGACAGCCACAAAAATCAGTGATAACAAAGGCATACTAATAAAACCCGCCCAAAAGCGTGGCGCAATAACCCGTCTTAATGGGTCAACTGCCATCATTTCTAAGCTCGAAATCTGTTCCGTAGCTTTCATTAAGCCAATTTCGGCGGTCAACGCCGAACCTGCACGCCCTGCAAATAACAAGGCCGTCACAACAGGGCCAAGCTCTCTTAATAAAGAAAGCGCCACCATCATGCCAAGGCTAGCTTCTGCACTGAATGTGGTGAGGACAAGATAACCTTGTAGCCCCAGTACCATGCCAATAAATAAGCCCGATACGGCCACAATCAATAAAGACTGTACGCCCACAGCATACAGTTGCTTCATCAGAAGTGGCCACTGCTTGCCAAATTCAGGTTTCCCCAATAAGGCACGAAACAGCATATATCCAGCTCGACCAAAGGCAGAAAAAATATCAATCCACCGACGTCCGAAGGCTGCTATCGCCTTTATTATCATCTTATTTTACCCTAATAAATCGGCCAGATAATCATTGGCAGGAAAACGGAACGGCACGGGACCATCAGCGATACCATCAAGAAATTGGCGCACTCTAGGGTCTTGATTATCACGCAGCTCTTCACCCGTTCCCTGAGCAATAACATGCTGCTGGGCAACAATATACGCATTATCTGCAATGCTCAATACCTCTGGCACATCGTGAGAAACGACCACACACGTTACGCCAAGCGCTTGATTCAGTTCATCAATTAATTTAACTAAGACCCCCATAGTAATTGGGTCTTGCCCCACAAAGGGTTCATCAAACATGATCAAATCAGGGTCAAGGGCAATGGCACGTGCGAGTGCAGCACGGCGAGCCATCCCACCAGAAAGCTCTGATGGCATCAATTTTGCGGCGCCGCGTAACCCAACCGCCTCTAATTTCATCATCACTGTCGTGTGAATTAAAGACTCTGGCAAGTTTGTGTGTTCTCGCAGCGGAAATGCCACGTTATTGAACACATCCATATCGGTGAACAGCGCTCCTGATTGGAATAGCATGCTCATTTTTTTACGTGATTGATATAACTTGGAACGTGATAGCGACGGAATATTGTCACCATCAAACCAAATTTCCCCCTCACTTGGCCGTAATTGCCCACCAATCAAGCGCAGCAATGTGGTTTTACCAATCCCAGATGGCCCCATTATTGCCGTAATTTTACCACGAGGGACAGTCAGGTTAATATTTTCAAATATTTTCCGATTGCCTCGAGTAAAGGACATGTTCCGTACTTCAATTAAGTTGTCTGTCTGTGATTGCATTATTAAATAACTCGTTATACATCATGCCTGAGTATGCATTTATCCGTTCAGATATTACCGAAAGATAAACTGAAAATCGTCAAATATCACAACAAAGTGGAATTTATAGTATCATAGCGTCAAAAAGGTAACTGTTAATATTGTAGCTGTTTTTTATCTCTAAAAAGCGGCTAACTCCCTATGGAATTTACCTATAGTTAGGTAACTCTTTCATTAATAAAAGCAGATAGCTCTTAGAGTGTTGCAATTTACTAGCATGAGAATACGTGAATTAGCGAATACATTTTTGGTTTAGGGTGCTAATGACAGCGTATTTCATCTACCTTAAACATAAACAAAATAGCGATTAGGTGCAAAACTATCATTAAGAATAGCTTAACAGACAAAATACTTACTGATACTAAGTATTCGTTATACAATTTGATTTCGCTAATCCGATTAACTTAAAAGCTACGCATGGAACTAGAAATGTCAAACTTCGATTTTCAGAAAGTAGGTAAAGAAGTTCTCCATATCGAACACGACGGCTTAAAAAACCTCGAACAATATATTAATCATGATTTTGACTGTGCTTGCCAGCTGATTTTCGGCTGCAAAGGCAAAGTTGTCGTTATGGGTATGGGAAAGTCGGGGCACATTGGCAGGAAGATTGCCGCAACATTAGCTAGTACTGGGACACCTTCGTTTTTTGTTCATCCTGGTGAGGCTAGCCATGGCGATCTTGGCATGATCACTAGTAAAGATGTGGTGTTAGCCATTTCAAATTCAGGGGAATCAGGGGAAATTTTAGCGTTACTACCTGTTTTAAAACGTATTAAGGTTCCCTTAATCTGTATGACTAACAACCCTGATAGTAATATGGGGAAATATGCAGATGTGCACCTGTGTATTAAAGTACCACAGGAAGCCTGCCCATTAGGGCTCGCGCCAACGACCAGTACAACCGCAACCTTAGTCATGGGTGATGCCTTAGCTATCGCATTATTGACTGCCCGTGGGTTTACAGCGGATGATTTCGCACTTTCTCACCCAGGCGGCGCACTCGGGCGCAAACTTTTACTCTTAGTTCGTGATTTAATGAATACGGGTGAAGATATCCCCCATATCCCTAAAAGCGCGTCTTTGCGGGAAGCTTTAGTCGAGATAACCCGTAAAAAACTGGGTATGACGGTTATCTGTGATGATGATATGAATATTGAGGGCATTTTTACAGATGGTGACTTGCGCCGTATCTTTGATATGGGAATTGACCTAAATAACGCGAAAATTGCAGATCTCATGACACCAGGTGGCATTCGGGTTTCGCCCAATATGCTCGCGGTTGAAGCGCTTAATTTAATGCAATCAAAACACGTGACCTCATTATTAGTCGCACAAGACAACAAATTAGTCGGTGTTTTACACATGCACGATCTGCTCCAAGCAGGTGTTGTATAATATAAGGAAATACCATGAGTTCTCAAAACGTGGATACTTGCTACGGCCCTGTGGCAACATCCGTTATCGAAAAAGCCGCTAAAATTAAGCTGCTAATTTGTGATGTTGACGGTGTGATGTCCGATGGCTTGGTATATATGGGCAATAGTGGTGAAGAGCTCAAAGCTTTTAATGTACGTGATGGCTATGGCATTCGTTGTCTATTAACGTCCAATATTGACGTCGCCATTATTACAGGCAGAAAAGCGAAACTCCTTGAAGATAGAGCAAAAACTTTAGGCATTACACATCTTTACCAAGGCCAAAGCGATAAGCTTTTGGCGTATCGCGAACTGTTGGATACACTACAGCTAGCAGAAGACGAAGTAGCTTATATTGGCGACGACCTTATCGATTGGCCAGTAATGGCTCGAGTTGGGCTATCTGTTGCTGTTGCGGATGCACATCCACTGCTATTACCAAAAGCGAACTACATAACACGCATCGCTGGTGGAAAGGGTGCAGTACGTGAACTTTGTGACCTGATCCTTCTTTCCCAAGGTAAATTGGAAGAAGCAAAAGGCTTATCGATATAACGAATAGATTGAATTCATGAGCAATGCGAAGAAGTGGTTAATCATTATTTTATCCTTAGTTGTGCTGGGGCTTATCGGCTGGAATTTAGCGGGTAATGACACATCAGACTCACAGGAAAAAGTAATCAATGATGGGCAACCTAATTATCAAACTGATGATTCAGTAACTTACGTCTATAACCCAACAGGAAATCTAGCGTATAAACTCGTTTCGGATAAAATTGATAATTATACCGAAGGAAAAATCACGTGGTTTTCGAAACCCGTTTTAACCACTTATAATGAAGCGGGCGTGCCAACATGGACAGTCACTGCCTTTAAAGCAAGGTTAACAAACGATCGAGTGCTTTATCTGTACAGTGATGTTCAAGTCGATAGCTTAACGAAAGAGTCGCAAATTCAACGAATTACAACTGAAAGTGCAGTTGTCAATTTGACAACACAAGACGTTTCATCTGACGATAAAGTGACCATTATTGGACATGGCCTTAATTCTACTGGTCTAAAAATGAAGGGAAATCTTCGTACTAGAACCGCAGAATTAATCGAAGATGTGAAAACTCATTATGTGTTACAACCAGAAGAGCATCAAAATGAATCAAGTAACTAAGAAGCGTTTTATTCAAGGAGCGGTTGCCAGTGCAATTTTGGCTCTTAGCCTCCCAGCGATGGCATTAAAAAGTGACACCCAGCAACCGATGACAATTAACTCGGTTAAGCAATCCCTTGATCTAGAAAAGAACGTCACCACATTTACCGATGACGTCATCATTAAACAAGGTTCAATTGATATTCGAGCCAACAAAGTGGTTGTAACACGTCCAAGCAGCGACTCCGATAAAATCGTCATCGAAGCATTTGGTAACCCTGTGACCTTTTATCAGCTACAAGATGACGGCAAGCCAATTAAAGGCCATGCAAACAAAGCGCGTTATGAAGTTGATAAACAGCTCGTCACGTTAACGGGCGGTGCGTATTTAGAGCAGCTAGACAGTAATATTAAAGGCGACAAAATCACCTATGTTGTGCCAACACAGCAAATGGAAGCCTTTAGTGATAAAGGCAAGCGCGTGACTACTGTGATTTTGCCAGCGCAATTGCAAGAAAAAGGCCCAGCAGCAAACAATTCATCAGCAACTACGGGTAAGAGTAAATAATCGTTATGGCGACACTAACCGCAGAGAATCTGGCTAAATCCTATAAAAAACGCAAGGTTGTTGAAGATGTCAGCCTTGAAGTTAAATCAGGCGAAATTGTTGGCCTGTTAGGGCCAAATGGTGCCGGTAAAACCACCACCTTTTATATGGTTGTGGGCATTGTTCAGCGGGATGCGGGCAAAATTTTAATTGATGGTGAAGATATCAGCTTACTGCCACTGCATGAACGTGCGCGCCGCGGTATTGGCTATCTTCCTCAAGAAGCCTCTATTTTCCGTCGCCTTAGCGTTTATGATAACCTGATGGCGGTATTGGAAATCCGCGAAGATTTAACCTCTTCCCAACGTAAAGAACGTGCTGAAGAGTTAATGGAAGAATTTAGCATCACACATCTTCGCGACAGCATGGGGCAATCCCTTTCTGGTGGGGAACGCCGCCGAGTTGAGATTGCAAGGGCCCTCGCCGCTAATCCAAAATTCATCTTATTGGATGAACCCTTTGCGGGTGTCGACCCAATTTCTGTCTTGGATATTAAAAAAATTATCCAACATTTACGTGACTATGGCCTCGGTGTTTTGATTACCGACCATAACGTCCGTGAAACGTTAGATGTGTGTGAAAGAGCCTATATTGTCAGCCAAGGTCACCTGATTGCCCATGGTACACCAACCATGATATTGGAAAATGAACAAGTGAAACGTGTATACTTAGGTGAAGGTTTCCGGTTATAAACCGTATGTCGTATTCTATTGTTAGGGAGAAGAAAACAGTTTCATGAAGCAAAGTTTGCAGCTCAGAGTCAGTCAACAACTTGCGATGACCCCTCAATTACAACAGGCAATCCGTCTGCTGCAACTTTCTACACTTGAGCTTCAACAAGAAATCCAACTTGCGTTGGAAACTAACCCGCTTCTTGAGCAAGAAGAGTTAGGTTCTGAAACTGACTCGATTGATTCCCTTGCCACCACAGACAGCAGTGAGCTCGATACCAAAGACGCCTTAGAAAACAATGACATGCCTGAAGAACTTCCTCTTGATGCGGATTGGGACGAAATCTACACAGCAGGAACACCTTCAGGTACCAGCAACGATTACAGCTTCGATGAACTCCCTGTTTACCAAGGTGAAACCACTCAGACACTGCAAGATTACCTGATATGGCAATCGGATCTCACGCCGTTTACGGATACTGACCGTGCGATTGCCACCGCAATTATTGACTCCATAGATGACTCTGGCTATCTCACAACAACAATCTCTGATATACATGAAGGGATTGATAATCCAGAAATTAGTTTAGAAGAAGTGATTGCGGTACTTAAACGCATCCAGCACTTTGACCCACTTGGTGTCGCGGCACAAGATTTAAAAGAGTGTTTATTAATTCAGCTTTCGCTCTACCCAAAAGAAACGGAAGGTCTACAAGAAGCAAAGTTAATCATTACCAACCATATTGATTTACTGGCTAACCGTGATTTTAGGCAGCTTGGTAAATTAACGCGTTTAAAGGAAGATGCTTTAAAAACGGCTATCGACTTAATTCTCGCATTAAATCCAAAGCCAGGGCAGTCTATCAATACAGGTGAATCGGAATATGTTATTCCTGATGTTTTAGTGAAAAAGATAGCTGGGCACTGGCAAGTTGAGTTAAATACAGATAGCATTCCTAAACTCAGTATTAACAATCATTATGCTTCGATGGCAAATAGTTCAGCTAGCGATGATGATACACAATATATTCGCAGCCACCTGCAAGATGCAAAATGGTTGATTAAAAGCTTAGAAAGCCGCCATGAAACCCTGTTAAAAGTGGCGACCTGTATTGTCGAACAGCAACAAGAATTCTTTGAGCTGGGAGAGGAACACATGAAACCCATGATACTGGCGGATATTGCCTATCAAGTGGACATGCATGAATCCACCATCTCGCGAGTGACAACTCAAAAGTTTCTCCACAGCCCACGAGGCATTTTTGAGTTGAAGTATTTTTTCTCCAGCCATGTAAGCACGGATACAGGTGGCGAAGCCTCCTCTACCGCGATTCGGGCCTTGGTGAAAAAACTGGTTGCTGCGGAAAACCCCGCAAAACCATTGAGTGACAGTAAATTGACGAGTATGCTGGCAGAGCAAGGTATTCAAGTGGCTCGTCGTACTGTTGCTAAGTATCGTGAATCGTTATCTATTCCGCCCTCAAACCAGCGTAAACAACTGGTTTAATTGATAAAATAAGGAAGGTTGTATGGAATTTCAGATTACTGGACACAATATTGAAGTTACTCCAGCACTGCGTGAAACTGTTGAGAAAAAACTCAGTAAATTAGAGCAACTGTTTGACCGTATTAACAGTATCCAAGTCGTCCTGAAAGTTGAAAAAGTTCAGCAAATTGCTGAAGCAACCGTGCAAGTCAATGGAGCGGAGCTCCATGCATCAGCGGAAGAAAATGACATGTATGCCGCTATCGATTTACTGGTAGACAAACTGTCGCGCCAATTAACCAAACATAAAGAAAAACTGAGACAACATTAATACATTGAGGTGGCTGATTCGTTAGCCAACGAATGTTTCAAACCAGATGGTGGCATACATCATCTGGTTTTGTAGTCCTAAGTGAACAATAAAATGAATAGTGATATAGAAATCCAGTTAAACGATGTTTTATCATCAGCCTGTACACGTAATAATATTGTGTGCACCAGTAAAAAAAGAGCCCTAGAAATTATTAGTGAGCTGGCTGCCGTTGAATTGGAATTACCTGAAAATACGGTATTTGAAGCGTTATTAACCAGAGAAAAAGTCGGTACCACGGGTATTGGTGGCGGGATTGCAATCCCTCATGGCAAGTTAGATGAAAGCGAAAGTTCCCATGCTGTTGGTGTATTTTTGCATTTAGAAGAACCTATTGCCTTTGATGCGATTGATAATCAGCCTGTTGACCTGCTTTTTGCACTACTTGTGCCATCTGATCAATGCAAAACGCACTTACACACGCTCTCACTTATCGCCAAAAAGCTGGCCGATAAAACATTCTGTAAGCGTCTGCGTAGCGCACAAAGTGATGATGAACTATATAGTATTATTACTGAGTAAGTGATAATTTATGTGTCTTGCTATAGATTAATGATATTGCTATGGTTTTTATCATTAAAAACATGCAAAACACAGTTTATTAAGAAATACATCATTAGGAAACGAAAGGGAGTAAGCTCATGGTGCTGATGATTGTCAGCGGCCGTTCCGGTTCGGGGAAATCCGTTGCCTTACGTGCGCTGGAAGATATGGGTTTCTATTGCGTGGATAACCTGCCAGTCGTATTACTGCCAGAGTTAGCCAATTCACTGGCTGATCGTAACATCTCAGCAGCAGTGAGTATCGACGTGCGTAATATGCCCGACAATCCAGAAGTGTTTGAAGAAGCGATTGATAAATTACCCGCTAGCTTCTCTCCACAACTATTGTTTCTGGATGCCGATCGCAACACCCTGATCCGCCGCTACAGCGATACTCGCAGGTTGCACCCACTTTCAAGTAAAAACCTGTCTCTTGAAAGCGCAATTGACGAAGAAAATGAGCTCCTAGAGCCACTTCGTTCACGGGCAGATTTAGTTATCGATACCTCTGAGATGTCTGTGCATGAACTTGCAGAAATGCTAAGAACGCGTTTAATGGGCAAACGTGAGCGTGAGCTGACAATGGTGTTTGAATCTTTCGGCTTCAAACATGGTATCCCTATTGATGCGGACTATGTTTTTGATGTGCGCTTTTTACCAAACCCACACTGGGACCCGAAACTGCGCCCAATGACAGGCCTTGATCGCCCTGTTGCTGCATTCTTGGATAGGCACACTGAAGTTCACAACTTTATCTACCAAACCCGTAGCTATTTAGAGTTATGGCTACCGATGCTAGAAACGAACAACCGTAGCTACTTAACCGTTGCGATTGGCTGTACGGGGGGGAAACACCGTTCTGTCTATGTTGCAGAACAGCTTGCTGACTATTTCCGCTCCCGTGGTAAAAACGTGCAATCGCGCCACAGGACTCTCGAAAAACGCAAGTAGCTGAAATGACTGTAAAAGCCACCATAACGCTAAAAAACCGCCTTGGAATGCATGCAAGACCAGCTATGTTACTTTATGATTTAGTTCAACAATTTAACTCTAAGGTTATTTTGCGGAATAATAGCCAAATTGAGGCAGAGGCGGATAGCGTTATCGCAATGTTGATGTTAGACTCGGAACAAGGCAGTAAAATTGATATTGAAGTGAGTGGTGCAGATGAAAATCAGGCATTATCCGCAATTGTTAACCTATTCGAGAGTGGGTTTGATGAAGAGTAAGCCTATTTCTACCTAACAATAAAAATATCAATATGCGTATTTTTACAAAGGCAGGCTTGGAGATCGTGATCCTGATCTCTTCCCTTTAAAGCGCATAGCGCCTAATATTTTAAACAAATTTATTAATAGCAACACCCCCTACCTTCTGGGTGGGGGGTGTTTGCTTTGTACGTCTCTATTGGAGTGTGGTATGACAAAGCCAACAATTATTATCAATGATTTAGATGCTGAACGCTTAGATGCACTAATGGAACAGCCAGCTTACGCAGGCACCCCTGTTGCTGAAGCGCTCAATGATGAACTTGACCGTGCGGATATTCTTAGCCCACAAGAAATTCCTGCTGACGTGGTCACAATGAACAGTACGGTTCGCTTTTTAGACCTCATTAGTAATGAAGAGCGCACACGTACATTAGTTTACCCTGCCTCGCTAAAAGACAGTGCAGAACAGTTATCTGTTATGGCGCCTATCGGTGCTGCACTATTAGGTATGCACGTTGGCGACGAAATTAGCTGGGAGCTGCCTAACGGTGTGCAAACACGCGTTCGTGTTCTTGAAATCGTGTATCAGCCAGAAGCGGCTGGTGAATTTCACCGTTAATTTCGACTTGCTGAATTAAGGATGGCTTAGCGAAAAAAGTTTTCTTGAAAAACTCAGGCAAGTCTTCTGGCATATTCAGGCACTCATTGAGTGCCTTTTTTGTGCCTAGTTATCTTGATAGATGATGCTACGGTTTTTTCGTTATACGCAGTAGCCTTTTGTGTTGCCACTGGCGAAAAAATTTATCCAATAAAAAGAGCCTAATCACCTTTATCGCTAATAACCCACCCCAAATAGACATCACCCAAATTGGCCAATCACGCTGCGGAGTATAAAAAGAGTTAACGGTATACAATACGGCACACACAATAATCGCAATGATGATGTTCTTCAGTAATTTTATTTCATCATTAACCCGCTTTTTCGCCTCTTCTATACGGCTGTCCAATGCATAACTTTCGAGTAAAGGCTCAGAGGTTAGCTCTGATACACTCACATTAAAAACGGATGCGAGTGCACTTAGAGTTTCTAAACTTGGCACTTCATTATTTTCAATGCGTTGGATCGTTCTTGTACTTAGGGATGACAATTGAGCAAGTTGCTCTTGCGACCAAGCCCTTGCCAATCTGAGCTGCTTGACTTTGTTTTCCATCATAACCTACCTTAGACTTAGCAATCTTCGTGTATGGCTATACTGTCAACTCAATAGAATTTTGACCACGACGCCTTAGCGACAGAAAGACGACAATAACATGACAGTTTATAAATCAATAAATTAGATAATATTATCACCAAGTAAAAGCGCCTAATAAAAAGTATTAGGCGCTTAAAGTTGCTCGTTAGATGAGGAAAGCCTTACTCCCCTGCAATACTCATTTCTGGGATCAACACAGAGCCGCACTGAATATTACTGCGAGTTTCGATATCATCAGCAATAGTGACCATATTGGCCCACATATCTTTTAGATTACCTGCAATAGTAATTTCACTCACTGGGTATTGGATTTCGCCGTTTTCAACCCAAAAGCCTGATGCACCACGAGAGTAATCCCCTGTAATGCCGCTCACACCTTGCCCCATTAACTCAGTAACGACTAAACCTGTTCCCATTTGTTTGAGCAATGCATCAAAAGAAAGCCCTTGCCCAGCGATACGCCAGTTATGAATTCCCCCCGCATGGCCTGTACTCTGTAAGCCCAGCTTTCGAGCTGAATAACTGGTCATTAGCCACGTTTGTAGAACGCCATCTTCCACGATATTACGCTCAGTTGTGCGTACACCTTCGCTATCGAAAGGTGAGGAGGCTAAACCGCCAATTAAATGTGGCTGCTCATTAATGGTTAACCAGCTTGGTAAAATTTGTTTGCCAAGGCTGTCTAATAAAAAGGACGATTTACGGTAAATGCTGCTGCCGCTGATCGCCCCAACAAGGTGACCAAACAACCCTGTCGCCACTTCTGACGCAAAAATGACAGGGGCTTTCATCGTTGGCAGTTTTCTTGGGGATAGACGCGCTAACGTGCGGCGAGCGCATTCTTGCCCCACCCACTCAGGGGATTTCAATGCATCCACACTGCGACCAATGGTGTAAGCGTAGTCACGCTCCATATCACCATTATGCTCTGCAATAACGCAGCTCGACATAGAATAACGACTTGAACAATAGCTTTGCAGCATGCCGTGGGAGTTCCCAAACACGCGCACACCGTAGTGGCCGTTAAAGCTACCGCCCTCGGTATTCACAATGCGCGAGTCCGCATTGAGCGCTGACATTTCAGCGATAGACGCTAAGCGGATGGCTTCTTCAGGAGAGAGCGCTGTCGCTTGGAATAATTTAAGATCAGGTGCTTCAAACGCCAGCAATGATTTTTCTGCTGGGCCCGCACAAGGGTCTTCAGAGGTATAATTCGCAATATCGATAGCGGCTTGAACGGTACGCTCGATGGCTTCAGGGCTTAAATCTGTTGAAGATGCGCTACCTTTACGCTGTTGGTGATAAACGGTGATCCCAAGGGCACCATCACTGTTAAATTCAACATTTTCAACTTCGCCTTGACGGGTACTAACGCTTATCCCTGTGCTTTTATTCACTGCCACTTCCGCGGCATCACAACGTGACTTTGCAAATTCTAATGCGTGCGCAACTGCATCTTCGAGTTTTTTACGTTGTTCTGTGACTTGTTCGGTTACACTCATGCATTCAATCCAATAATGTGGGGAAAATGTTTTTCTGCCCTAACATGCAAATGCTAGGTAGTCATAAAGGGGTTTTCCCAGTTACAATAGATAATAGTCAAATGTTAACACTCACAACGCAGTAAATCATATTAATTACGTGTAATTTCACGACTGTGTTTGGAAAAAGGAAAATCGATATGGCCAAACAGCCTGATGACTGGCTGGATGACATCCCAGCGCCGCAAGACGAAGAAGACGAGGAGATCATTTGGGTCAGCAAAAGCGAAATTAAACGCGATGCTGAGATCCTCAAAAAACTGGGGGCTGAACTCGTTGATTTAAGTAAAAGCGAGCTTGAACGTATTCCATTGGACACTCAACTACTTGAGGCCATTGAGCTCGCTCAAAAAATTAAACGTGAAGGTCGCCGTCGACAATTACAGCTTATCGGTAAGTTATTACGTTCACGTGAAGTGGAACCGATTACCGAAGCCCTTGATAAACTGAAAAACCGCCATAACCAGCAAGTCGTTATTCTGCATAAATTGGAAGATTTACGCACCCGTTTGCTGGAAGGGGGTGATGATGTGATTGAAGAAGTGGTGACGCTGTTCCCAACAACGGACAGGCAACAACTGCGCGCCCTTGTGCGTAATGCGAAAAAAGAACGTGAAGGCAACAAACCGCCAAAAGCGTATCGTCAAATATTCCAATATTTGAAAGACCAATCTGAAATCGCCTAATCGTTTTCCCCTACGCCTATTTTGGGCTAGGGGAAAATCCTAAAAAGCATCCCTTCCATTGATAGCCCGCGTAAAGCGGCGTACTATTCGCCTGTTAGTCATACTCTGACCCGTATTATCGCGGCTGCTGAACCCCGATAAATAATGAGGAAGATATGGATAATACTCGAAATAGAGCATGGCGCAGAGCCCAAGCTCGTACCAATAAATCACGTGATCAACTGAACGCTCGCCTCGTCGACTGTTATGCGCCAGAAAAAAACTGGAAACAGATGTATGGGCGCAGTGAAAAAATGATCCGCGCAGCCCAACTTGGCATGGCCTACCCGCAAGTAAGCAGCGCCAAGCTTGTGCGTAATAGCCTTGATGAGATACAAGAAGATTAATGAATATTTTATTCATTTGCAGTAAAAATCAATGGCGTAGCCCAACCGCTGAACAGATCTGGCGCAATCATGCAAGCTGGGTCACCCGTTCAGCGGGAACCAGCCGCCACGCCAAACGCCCCGTTAATGCCGATTTAATCCGTTGGGCTGATGTCATTTTTGTGATGGAACAAAAACACAAAAACCGCCTTAAAGCTGATTTTTCGCGCCTACTTGAACACAAGCCCCTCCATGTTCTGGATATTCCTGATGATTATCAGTATATGGCTCCTGAACTGATAGCCTTACTGGAAGATGCAGTCCCTCACATCCTTAACCAAACTGCTGTTTAATTGCCTCAAGCAAGGTGGGAAACGTCGTGTAGCCTTCTCTATCCAGAAAATGCCCTGCATTCTCTTCTAAGATAACCTGTGTTTTTAATGCCTCCGCCAGCACTTTTGATGAGGATGGTGAGACAATTTCATCATTGGTCGATATGATTGAAATTCGCTTATCAGCCAGATCAGTTAATGTTGCATAGCCGAGTGGGCTCAAAGTGTGACTACGCAGCTCAGGTAGCGTCTGTTGCTCTTCATCAAAACCAGACACTAAGACATACCCCTTAACCGCTTGATTCTTATTTTGTAAAAAACGCAATGCGGTAACACAACCAAGGCTATGGCCAATCAACACAGACTCTTTATCAATGTCAAAAGGAAGCTGTTGCAAGCGCTGCTGCCATTTTACTGGATCAGGGGATAAAGAATCTGGCATGTCTGGCACATCAACTTGCGCGCCAAGCGCTTCAAGCTGGCTTTTTAACCATGGGAACCAATTTTTTTCGGGGGATGCTGTATAGCCATGGATAATAACGAATTTTTGATTTATTAATGGCCGTAACATCGAAGTGAAGTTGCTCATCTTAGAATTCCTATCAACTCAGTCATCTTGCTTAGACTTTACCATGAGTGATTGGAAAATTAGTTAGCACTTTTTGTTATATCTAAAGCAAAAACAAATTCGTCTTCCCACATGTCTTGTGCATCATTCATCACATCAATAATATCGGAAAATTCGATGCGTTGTTCTGCACTCATGTGGCTAAAAATAATTGTCACGGGAAGCTCAATGCCTGCAGAAACCATGTCCCACAAAGCATCGAGGTTATGACCAAACCAATCTGGAAGCGAAAATTGCTGAGCAAATTGCTGATAAAAATCATTCAGTGTGTTTATCTGGCGAAAATCAAAGCTCACCTGTTTGCTCATCGCGATGCTTCCTTTAATTAACTTGTTTAAAGCTCTTATAATGGTCGTGGGTAACAAAAATCATCCCATCTGAAGAGTATAGCAAACGATCGGCCCCGCGGTGCCCACAACGGTAGTTGATATCCGCTTCAAACCATTGGCGATTATCTGCGATAGGCAATGATTTTTCGCGATTCGAAAAACGATCCCCCCCAATTGCCCGCCCAGGTAAGACATCGCAAAGATTGCCTTTTTTGGCATCCCAACCCGCTTGTCTCGCCTCTTTTTTCGTTAAATAAAATGCAGGAAGTTTTTGATATTTCTGCATATAACTAACGACATTCTGTTGATCAGTCAGTTGGTCAATAGTTTTAGGAAGGGCATTTTCTCGGGCGATTGTTTGTTCTGGAATCGCTGGTTTGTCTGCTTGTGGTTTATCTTGAACATCACCGCCACGAAAGTATAGGCTCAGTACAATCAAAACGGCCATCAACACCAGTGATATAACTCTTTTATTCATTTATTACCTTCATAATGACAATAACGGCAACCCATACTGGCGCAAAGGCTGCCGTTTAACCCGCTATAACGTGGGATATCGCGAAATTATGCAGTACCACCCACCGTCATTTTGTCTAATTTCAGGGTTGGCTGACCGACGCCCACTGGCACACTTTGGCCTTCTTTACCACAAACGCCGACACCTTTGTCTAGTGCGAGGTCATTACCTACCATGGAAATTTGCTGCATCGCCTCAACACCAGAGCCAATCAGTGTAGCCCCTTTCACTGGCGATGTGATTTTCCCATTTTCAATTAAGTAGGCTTCAGAGGTTGAAAACACAAATTTACCCGAGGTGATGTCAACCTGACCGCCGCCAAAATTCGGTGCGTAAATGCCTTTGTCGACGCTAGCAATGATTTCTTCTGGCGTTGAAGAACCTGCCAGCATGTAAGTGTTCGTCATGCGCGGCATTGGCAGATGCGCATAAGATTCACGACGTGCATTACCTGTTGGGGAAACGCCCATCAGGCGTGCATTCAGTTTATCTTGAATATAGTTACGTAAAATACCATTTTCTATTAGGACGTTATATTGCCCTGGTACCCCTTCATCATCGATAGCAAGAGAACCACGACGACCCGCAATCGTGCCATCATCCACCACAGTACACAGTGGCGAAGCCACTTGCTCCCCCATTTGCCCAGAAAATACGGATGTCCCACGACGGTTAAAGTCACCTTCAAGGCCATGGCCAACCGCTTCGTGTAACAGTACACCTGGCCAACCCGCTCCCAGTACCACAGGCATCATTCCAGCAGGTGCTGCAACGGCAGATAAATTCACCAACGCCATACGTACCGCTTCACGGGCATATTGCTCTGCCACAATTTGGCCTTGATGTAATTCTAAGAAATATTCATAACCATAACGGCCACCACCGCCACTGGCACCACGTTCACGCTTGCCGTCATGTTCGACTAATACACTGACCGAAAGGCGCACTAATGGGCGAATATCTGCCGCCAATGTACCATCAGTTGCAGCAACCAGTACTTGCTCGTAAACACCTGTTAAACTCGCATTCACTTCGATAACACGCGGGTCTTCAGCACGGGCGACTTGGTCAACACGGTGCAATAAATCAATTTTTTGTTCACGCGACAGGCTCTGTAATGGATCAACTACGGAGTACAGTTTTTTGTATTCAACATTGCTTAAAACGCGTGATTTACCAGAGCCTTGTTCGTTCACAATGCTTCGTGCTGCGGTAGCGCTTTGCATCAGCGCTTGCAGTGAAATTTGGTCTGCATAAGCAAACCCTGTTTTTTCCCCGCTTACCGCTCTTACACCAACACCTTGGTCAATATTGTAAGAGCCATCTTTAATGATCCTATCTTCAAGTACCCAAGACTCATGGAAACTTGATTGAAAAAACAGATCCGCATAATCCAGATGGCGCTCAGATAATACCCCTAAAATGTCATACAGATTTTCTTGCCCAAGGCGGTTGGCGGCCAGCAAATGTTCGCTGACAGAAGCTAAACTCATATTCGTTACTCTTTGGTTGCGTCTTTTTTAATCAGAGAGGTCAGTTGCGGTCTGAAGCGGTTATGTTTAACGACTCGAATTTGCTCACGCATGACACTCAAACTGTCTGTTTTAATATTCAATACCGTCGATGCCACTGCATCCACGTTCTTTTTCATCACTTTACCCCAACCATCAACGGCAAGGCTATGACCCCACGTGCGGCGGGTTCCATGCACACCCACTTGAGCAGGTGCCAAAATATAACATTGGTTTTCAATCGCACGAGCGCGCAATAATGGCTCCCAGTGTGCTTGACCGGTATAACGGGTAAATGCGGCTGGAACAGAAATAATCTCCGCACCTTGTTCGCGCAGCGCTTGGAACAAGCCTGGGAAACGTAAGTCATAACAAATCGTCATCCCTAACCGACCCACAGGGGTATCCACCACCGTAATATGTTCTCCGCGTTGATAAATCACAGACTCATTATAGTTCCCTTGCTCATCTTCAATATTCACATCAAACATATGAATTTTATCGTAGCGAGCTTTGATATTGCCTTCGGAATCAAATAATAAGCTGCTGCTTGTAATACGTTCGGGATCTTCACGGCTGACCATCGGCATAGACCCAACGAGGATCCACACATTATACCGTTTCGCCATGCTGCTGATAGCGTCTTGCAGCGGGCCTTTTCCTTGGACCTCAGCTTGTTTACGGTAAGTCGCGGCATCCGCAAAGAGCAATGCATTTTCAGGTGTCAAAACTAACTGAACAGTCTCTGGCAACTGTTTGATTTGTTGCTCGATTTGCGCCAAATTGTGCTTAGTATTATTTCCGCTACATAACTGCAAAAGTGCAACGTTACCATTTTTCATTACTCTTGAGTCTCCTTTAGTTGACGTAATACTTCATCAATTTTTGGCTCGTCCAAGCTACCTGTTACACGATAACGGATAACAGAAACTTTGCTCCATAATGGACCGAGCACTTTCGTCGCCGCGAATACCGCAGCGCCTGCAAATGGGTTGACCACAAATGCGGTTGCTACCCCTACTGTAGCAGAAATTTCAGGAGTAATGACCGCTTCTAAGTTAATTTGACGTTTAACAAGGTCAACCTCACCATTTAAAGCAATATCCGCGACCAAGCCATCCACAACTGTGTTTTTTGATGTCATTACGCCATTGTGAAGGGTTGCATCCCCTTTAATCGAGTCAAAATCGAAATCGTTGTTAAACGTATCGCGAAAATCGAACTGTAACTTCCGTAATAAGGCGTCGAAGCTGACTAAGCGCAGGATCTGCCCTGCACGCCCACCGCCCATCTTCGCTATCGCCCCTTTACCCAGTTTTGCCGAGAGCTTACCGTTTAATGAGGCAATGTCTGGTGACCACGGCAAATTACCCCAGTCTAAATTAAATTCAATCGTATAAGGGGACTCAATAATTGGCACTAACATACCGAAATAAGCCGCCGTTTCATCGAAAGCTTCTCCCGTTAAGGAGCCCGCCACTTCGGTTTTATTGCCATCACCGCTGTGCCAAATAGCATCCAATTTTAGCTGCATTGCACTATTGTTTAGCACACCACCAGTGAGTTGCAACGCATTGCCTTGCGGAATGATATTCGCGCTAAACTCACCCAGTTTTTGCCCCGCTAGCCAGCACTCTTTACAAGCCACATTCAGTTGGGGCCAGTGGCTAAAATCAAAGCGCTCGGAACCCGTTGTACTTTCCGCGATTGAACTTGGGTTGTAATACAGGTAATCAATCTCGACTTTCCAAGGCTGTTTGGCATAAATTTGCAGCGAACCTTTTAGATTTTCACTATCTACGCTAACAACTTGGTCATCCCGTTGTAAATCATACGAAAAGTTTAAATCTTTCCAATACTGTCCACCAAGGTAAATAGAAGCCAGTTTGACCTCCAGTACTTCAGGAAGGCGAATATTAACGCCACCTTGACGGCTGTTTGATGAAACTAACAACCCAGCGAGTTTGTCCCAGTCCATGGCCTTAACAGGGGGAAGAGAGACAACAATCGCCGTATTTTTCGGTAATTCAGGTGCTTGGTTTTGCCATGGGGCAATGTGAGCTTTGACTAGCCTTAACGGCTTATCATTCAAGTTCCACACTGTATTAAAGCCAAGACGTTTGCCGATATCACCACCAATGGTCAATTGCTCAGTATCGCCTTTTGCTTGAACATTAATTTGCCCTAATTCTGCTAGTAACTGGCTATTTAGCGCAGGTAATTGGCTTTGTAGCTGCTTCAAGCCAGCAGTGACATCAATTTGCAAATTCACTTTTTCTTTTGCTGAGTCAGGTAAATTTATCGTGACATGACCTTTCCAATCACTGGTACCAGACACTTTCTGTTTAATTTCTTCAGGGAGCATCGCCAATTTATTCAGCGCCCAATTCCCCGCGATGTTCACATCAACCTGATAATCTTTCGAGCCCATCAACGTTGTAAAATCAACAGAAATAGGTTGCCCAAACCACTGTCCCTGTAGCTTATCACCAATCAAGTCGCCATTCTTAAAGCTAAAACTGCCTGTTAGTGACGAAATAGTGCTATCAATCGGCTGAATGAATAAATCATTTTTATTAAGGTTAACCTTCCCTTTTGCGACAACATCTTTCCCCGCAGTTAATGGGATAGACAAACTGAGCTGTCCATTCACGATGCCACCAATTTGTAACTCTTCCAAGGTATCACCTATGGAATGTTTCATCGGTGTGTGCACAAAATATTGCTGAATTTGCTTTCCTGTGCCACTAATATCCGCATCGATATACAGCATTTCGTCGGTGTAATCACGGATAATCGCATCAAGGTTGGTTGCGGTTGCATCTGCCAGTTTGACCGTTGGCGCATGCATATACAAACCTGCACGGCGAAAATCTAAATCCATGTCCAAGTTGAGTAACGCTGGCCATTCGCTGTCATACTCGAAAGTGGCATCTCTCAGCGGCACATACACTTGGAATTGACCGTCATTATGGTCATATGGGAAATTGGCAGGGTCGCCTTTATACACCAATGTGGCGTTGTCGACCTTACCTGCAATAATCGCTTTTGTCAGGTAGTCAGCAACATCTTGCCCCATTAATTTTTGAGGGAAATAGCGCCATGCATCTCCTGCATCATCTAGTCGAATGCCCGATAGAATGGCTAAATCGGCATAATTGCCTTTTTTAGCTTTGGCATAACGAAATTCGCCGTTTGCCCACAGCGATGTGGCTTGTACATCTAAGGCAGGGCTCCAAAGCTTAAATTCACTGTCGTTATCTACCCAATACAGCTGCCCCTTTGCAGTGGAAATCGTAAAAGGCGCTTTAAATTCATCACGGTAATCGACTTCGCTGTCTTGCAGGTTGAAAGAGAGCCCACCACTTTGCATTCCCCCTATCAATACACCAGAGAAATGATCCACAGAAGGAAGCGCCTTCCATTTTTTCCAGCTAACATCCTGCCAATCTAAGCTAACTTGCAAAGATTCAGGCCTATTTTGCGTCGCATCCAGCGCAAATTCGCTCACGATCCCTGTTGGTTGTCGGTGTTGCCAATCTTGCACCATGTCTGGTGTGAGAAATGAAAACGTTGGTAGGACTTCACTTAGACGCTCAAGCTCAATATTCTTTGCTCGAACACGCCAATGGTCGTTATCTTGATATTTTTTCGATGCAGGTAAATACAGCACCGACACACTACCTTGCGGCCAAATGAATTCATTGGTTTTTAATGTATCAAGCTCAGGAATATTAAATAACCAACCATCTCCCTGCCTTTTCATTCGTAGCAGTAAATCATTCACTTGCAAATTCTGAGCTAACTCTCCCGTCCCCCAGTTAGCTTCCCCTTGACGCAGTTGAATCAAGCCACTTTCAATACGGTTATCTTTTAAACTGATCCAAGAAGATAGGCTAAAGTTCGCATCACGTAATGATGTGTTATCTCGTAACCAGCGACTTAACCAAGGCTGCATATCAATATTGTCGGCTTGAAGATAAAAAATGCCATCACTCAATGCACCATTTTTATCTGATACATCCAGTTTAACTTGCAGATACCCATGCTGTTTATTAATGGTTTCAAGGCTGACAAAGCCTTGAGCGCGGTGACGTTCATTTTCATTCAGCCAAGAAAGTTCTGGCAAAATTAACGTGGTCTTTTGCTCTGAAGGCGTTAAGAAGGTCAATTGACTGTCTTTTAACGTAAAATGGTCAAATTGACGTAAAAATAGCTCTTCAACGCCATCTAATGACCCACCTTCGGGGGAGCCTTCAAAAGAAAAGGGAATTTTGTAATCGACATTGAGTTGGTAGAATGTCAGGTCGCGAAAGCGCCAACGCAGGGAAAAAAGCGAGTTCCAAATATCCAGTTCGAGGTGGATTTGCTTGGCACTTACATCCGTTGTTTCATTTTGCAACGTGGTATCAGATAACGTAAGAATAGGGCCAAAATAACGCCATGCCCCTTCAATCTTACCTATTTTTACCGAAACATCGGCCTTTTTTTCGATATAAGCAATAAGATCGGGGCGATAACTATCAATATTCGGTAAAAGGAAACGCAGCCCTGTCAGCACCAGCGCGCACAGCAATAAAATAACCGCAGTGGTCACCAGTACTACACGTGGCAGTCGTTTCACTTATTTCTCCTTTAAGCAAACAGGCTACATCATCACAACATCAAAGCGTTCTTGGCTGTATAACGGCTCAGTCTGAACTTTCACTTGCTTCCCAACGAAGATTTCTACTTCAGCTAGTGCGTGTGATTCATCCCCTTTGAGCACATCCACCACAGCTTGTGATGCATAGACTAAGAAGCGATCAGCATCGATCGTGCGGTGAACTCTCACAATTTCACGTAAGATTTCATAACATACCGTTTCCACTGATTTCACCGTACCACGGCCTTGGCAAGTTGGGCAATCATCACACAATACGTGTTCAAGGCTTTCTCTTGTCCGCTTACGGGTCATTTCCACTAAGCCAAGTTGCGAGAAACCGTTGATCGTCGTTTTAACTTTATCTTTGCTTAACGCTTGTTCCAGCGATGCTAATACACGACGGCGGTGCTCAGCATCAGTCATATCAATAAAGTCGATGATGATAATCCCGCCTAAATTGCGTAAGCGTAACTGACGTGCAATCGCTTGAGTCGCTTCAATATTGGTATTGAAAATGGTTTCTTCTAGATTACGATGGCCAACAAATGCCCCCGTATTGATGTCGATGGTGGTCATGGCTTCAGTTTGATCGATGATCAGGTAACCACCTGATTTCAACTCAACTTTTCTGTCCATCGCCCGTTGAATTTCATTTTCAACATCAAATAAATCGAAAATCGGCTGGTTACCTTGGTATAACTCCAGCTTTGCCGTCATTTCTGGCACATACTCTTCGATAAATTCTTGTAATTGAGTATAGGTCAAACGGGAGTCAACGCGAATTCTATCGAGATGAGCGCCTGCAAAATCACGGATAATACGAAAAGCGAGCGCTAATTCACCGTAAATCTTTGTTCGGGTAACATTGCGTTTTTTCCGCTCAATAACTTTTGCCCAAAGACGTTTTAAGAAAGCGGCATCTTGTTTGACTTCATCTTCCCCCACACCTTCCGCTGCAGTACGAATAATAAAGCCACCATTTTCATCACAATATTGGGCAACACATTGCTTTAAGCGTTCTCTTTCTTCTTCACTTTCAATGCGTTGAGAAACCCCCACATGAGAAGCTCCTGGCATGAAAACTAAATATCGTGAAGGCAGAGTAATGTCTGTCGTCAGCCTCGCCCCTTTGGTTCCTAACGGGTCTTTTACCACTTGTACAATCAGGTCTTGGCCCTGTTTAACCAGTTCGGCAATATCCCTGACGTGAAAGTTTTTTTGCTCATCACCCGCAATGCATTCGGTGTGCGGCATGATATCGGATGCATGCAAAAAGGCGGCTTTCTCCAGACCAATATCAACAAAGGCCGCCTGCATTCCGGGTAAAACGCGGCTCACGCGGCCTTTGTAAATATTCCCTACAAGTCCTCTTTTTGCTTCTCGCTCAACATGTATTTCTTGTAAAATCCCACCATCAATATAAGCTACGCGCGTTTCAGATGGTGTAATGTTCACTAGTAGTTCCGCTGTCATGACTTCCCCTTACCATCACCTAACGCTAAAAATCGTTGAATTAATTCATTTGTTTCGACCAAAGGTAAACCCACTACACCGTGGTAACTGCCATTAATTTTACGAATAAAACGACCACCAAGGCCTTGGATTGCATAGGCCCCTGCTTTATCCATAGGCTCACCTGACTGTATATAATCCTGTATTTCAAGTAAAGATAACCCGCTGAATGTCACATCTGTCACAATCAACTCGTGTAATGTCTGTTGGCGATCGGAAATTGCTATCGCTGTCATCACTTGGTGAGTTTTACCCGATAACGCGCTGAGCATCTCTTGAGCGTGCTGGTCATCCCTTGGTTTTTCAAGGATTTTCCCATCCAGAACCACAATCGTATCCGCCCCTAAGACAGGCTTATCTTCTGGTGCAATGGCAACACCTGCTAAGGATTTATCACACGCTAGTCGCTGTACATAACCTTCTGGCGTCTCACCCGGTTGCCACTGTTCCTCTACCTCTGGACGTAAAATTTCAAAAGAATAGTCAAGATATTGCACCAATTCGCGTCGGCGGGGTGAACCTGATGCCAAATAGATTAAATTCATAAAAAATATTTTCCGTCAGATACGACAGTTAAAGCCCTTAACACACTGAAAACTGTCGACGAATTTTTCGTAAAAGCAAAAACAGCCATGGCCACAGGATACCATTGACGAGACTATTCCAGAATACTTGCGGATGGAATAATACCTGAGATGATAAAAACTCAGCCCAAAATACCGCCAGATCTTGGATAATGGTCAACAACATAATGACGAGCGCTTGCTGCCATAGCGCCATATTGCGTAATAATTGATGTTTATAGGCGACGAGATAACAAATAATACTGAAGGAAAGCGCGTGAACGCCCAGAGCAGAGCCTTGAATGGAGTCAACAATAATACCTAAAATAAAGCTGGTGCCAACGCTCACGCGGTGTGGCAACGCCATCACCCAATACGCTAAAATCAACAGCAACCATGATGGCCGATAAAAATTAAGCTGTTCTGGCCATGGCATGACTTGCAAAATCAGAGCAATAATAAAGGACAGCCAGATAATAGCACGTCCATTACCACGGTATTCATCCATTTAATTCATTCCTCCTACCCATAACCATAATAATATTTCCTTTACCTATGGTTGCGGTGCCATTGATGGTGGCAATGGTGGCCCTTGAATTTCACTTGGATTCGGTAAAACTTGCGGGAGCACTTTCATTAAGCGTTCATTTGCTGCACGGTACACTTCTGATGGCTGTAACGGCGTTTTCGGGTCACTATCATTACCCCATAAAAGCAGAAGATAACGTAAACGTTGTAGCTCAGCACTTGGTCTGGCGCTAATGATAGTATATGCACGTTGTGTATCATGTTTCACCGCAGAGACTACCCCAACGGGGTAACCTTCAGGGAAACGCCCACCTAGGCCAGAGGTAACGAGCACATCCCCAACTCGGATATCGGTGTTTTCAGGTAATGGCTCAAGCTGTAAATCATCCGCACACCCTGAACCCGCGGCAATGACACGCACATCATTGCGCAGAACCTGTACTGGAAGAGCATGTGTGGTATCGCAGATTAATAATACGCGGCTATTAAAGTTACTCACTCCCACCACTTGGCCGACAACGCCTTTATCACTAATAACGGGCTGACCTTCATAAACGCCTTCATTACTGCCTTTATCAATCACCACTTGATCACGATAAGGCGTGTTCGCACCTGAAATAACTTGCGTCACCATCATGTGTTCATCTTGGCGTAATGGCGAACCGAGAAGCTCCCTTAAGCGCGCATTTTCCTGCTTAAGTTGTTCCAGTAATAGGTTATCGGCTTTTTTCAGTAGCAGCTCTTGGCGCAATGCTTTGTTTTCAAATTGCAGCTGTTCCCGTGAAGAGAAACTTTCTGAGATATTGTCTAGGAACTGACGTGGGCCATTAGCTAAAAAATAGAATGGGCTGACCGCCGTGTCTAAGTAGTTACGGACTTTATTGAAGGGCTCGAATCGATGGTCAATCACCACCAGCACAAGTGCAATAATTACCGCAAAAAAAATGCGTAACTGTAGGGATGGACCTCGCCTAAAAATGGGCTTCATGTGTGGCTAAGTTTCGCTAATGTCAGAGGATCAAAAATAGTCAAAGCAGCTAGGCACCAACCTAACTGCTTATAGTTGGCCATTTAGTCTTCGCTAAACAGGTCACCACCGTGCATATCAATCATTTCTAACGCTTTACCACCACCACGGGCGACACAGGTTAGAGGATCTTCTGCAACGATAACTGGAATACCAGTCTCTTCCATTAATAAGCGATCTAAATTACGAAGAAGTGCACCACCGCCCGTTAAGACCATTCCGCGCTCTGAAATATCAGACGCTAATTCAGGTGGACACTGTTCCAGTGCAAGCATAACCGCGCTAACAATCCCCGTTAACGGCTCTTGTAATGCTTCTAAGATTTCATTTGAATTCATTTTGAAACCACGTGGAACCCCTTCAGCAAGGTTACGACCACGGACTTCAATTTCAAACACTTCATCAGTTGGGAATGCAGAGCCAATACCGTGTTTAATACGCTCAGCCGTTGCTTCACCAATCAGTGAACCATAATTACGACGAACATAGTTAATAATGGATTCATCAAAACGGTCACCACCGATACGAACAGAGGATGAATACACCACACCATTTAATGAGATAACAGCGACTTCCGTAGTACCACCACCGATATCAACCACCATTGAACCTGTTGCTTCAGATACAGGAAGACCCGCACCGATAGCCGCAGCCATAGGCTCTTCAATTAAGAAGACTTCACGCGCACCAGCACTTAAGGCGGATTCGCGAATGGCTTTACGTTCAACTTGAGTTGCACCGACAGGTACACAGACCAACACGCGAGGGCTTGGACGCAAAAAGCTGTTGCTATGAACTTGTTTAATGAAGTGTTGTAACATTTTTTCAGTCAAGAAAAAGTCAGCAATAACGCCGTCTTTCATTGGTCTGATTGCAGAAATATTACCTGGTGTACGTCCCAGCATCTGTTTGGCTTCACCACCGACTGCGGCCACACTTTTCGGCGAACCTGCACGGTCTTGACGGATAGCGACTACAGAGGGTTCATTTAATTTTACGCCCTGTCCTTTGACATAAATGAGGGTATTGGCCGTACCCAAGTCAATAGACAAGTCATTAGAAAACATGCCACGAAATTTTTTAAACATAACGAAAGAGTTATCCTGCAAGCTGGGGACGAATATAAACCCGTCTACTCTACCAACCACTTGAAGCGGCCTCAAGACGTTAATGAGCTGCTTCTATAAATATGGTCAATTCATCTATTTTTCACGTACCGTACTGTACATGCTTCTTATCGAAACGAAGCAGATAAAAACCTCAAAAATAGATATTAATTTCACTTTTCCCATCACTAGATAGAATTACGTAAAAATAACCCCTACTCTTTGGCTGTTATATACTCCATTGTTTGTATTCCCAGTGTGACAAGTAATTGTGACTACAAGTTCAAATAATATTTATATCTTTTTATTATTGCTACGCACTGGTTATTTTCACTACAAATCAGATGAATTTCACGAGTGTTCGCTCTATTATCTACCAAAAATGAGGCAAATTTGTATTAGTACGCAAAATGAATTCGTCGTGATGCGTTATTTTGCATGATAAAAGCCTATTTATGCCAGAAAAAAATAAAATTTTACAAAATAATTACATTACTAATAGCTTAAGAACCGTTATTACGTCAATGAAATACCTTTAAATTTTCGGCATTTTAAATGACATATTTAATCATTTCACTAGGAGTGAACGATGAAAGCTCTCGTCCTAAACAAATCCGATGAAAAAATCACCGCTAATATCCAATCTCTGACAACAGAAATGCTACCTGCCGGGGACATTATAGTCGATATTCACTGGTCCACACTAAATTATAAAGATGCGCTCGCCATTAATGGGAAAGCGGGTGTAGTAAGACAATACCCGATGGTGCCTGGTATCGATTTTTCTGGCGTCATTCACCACAGTGAAGACCCTCGTTTTCAAGTTGGGCAGCATGTTTTATTGACAGGTTGGGGGGTCGGTGAAACCCATTGGGGGGGCTTAGCCTCACAAGCCCGTGTTCCTGCAAATTATTTAACCCCCCTTCCTGAGCAACTCTCTTTAAAACAGGCGATGATTATTGGCACTGCGGGTTTTACCGCTATGCTGTGTGTCCAGGCTCTAGAAGATGCAGGCATTACGCCAGATAAAGGCGAAATCGTTGTCAGTGGGGCAAGTGGTGGTGTCGGCAGCACCGCGGTTCAACTGTTATCTTTATTAGGCTATGACGTGGTCGCCATTTCTGGACGTGAAGAAAATAACGCTTATTTGCAGACGCTAGGCGCAAAACGCGTTTTACCGCGCAGTGATTTTACACATCCCGCAAAACCACTCGATAAACAGCTTTGGGCAGGGGCTATCGATACCGTTGGTGGTGAATTGCTGGCTAACTTGCTGGCACAAACCCATTATAATGGTGCCATTGCAGCTTGTGGCTTGGCTGGTGGTTTTAACTTACCGACCAGTGTGATGCCTTTCATTTTACGTAATGTGCGCCTACAAGGAGTCGATTCAGTCTATTTTCCTGCGGCAAAACGCGCGAAAGTCTGGGAACGCCTTGCACGATTGCTGCCAGCTGCTTTCTATGAGCAAGTATGCTCTGAAATCAAATTGGAAGAAGCTGCAGAATATGCAAAAAAACTCTTAAAAAATGAAGTGACTGGACGTACTCTAGTCAATCTTTGCGAAAAATAACCGAATACGTGCGGCTCTCTGGCAAAAATACGGATTACCGCACATTTCACAAAATAAATTCGGGTAATTTCTCTGATAAGACCAGTATTTTGCTGCTATATGCCACGAAATAATTATAATAGCGTCCTTTGTCGGTAGAAATTCCATTTATTTTTATGATAAAAGATGACAAACGCTCAACATCGCGTTATGTTGTCGGACTATTGATATATCGTCGGAGTTAGCAGCATAATGGCAGAAGATATTCACATTTTACTCTTGAACGGGCCAAACCTAAACCTGCTAGGTACACGGGAGCCAGATAAATATGGTAACCAGACTCTTGCTGATATCGTCGCAAAATTGGACGTTGAAGCAGGCCAGTTAGGTGTAAAATTGAGTCATTTTCAATCAAATGCAGAGCATGAACTGATCGATAGAATTCATGCAGCACGCCATGATGTTGATTTTATTCTCATCAATCCGGCTGCATTCACACATACTAGCGTAGCTCTACGTGATGCGTTATTGGCGGTGTGTCTCCCGTTTATCGAGATCCACTTGTCTAATGTGCATGCGAGAGAACCATTTCGCCAACATTCTTATTTCTCCGACCAAGCTGTCGGTGTAATTTGTGGTCTAGGTGCTGATGGCTACCGTTTTGCTTTACAGGCAGCGGTTAACCGCGTGCGCCTAATTAATTCAATCCAAATATAAGAGTACGGAATCATATCCATGGATATTCGTAAAATTAAAAAGTTGATCGAGCTGGTCGAAGAGTCTGGCATTTCTGAACTGGAAATTTCTGAAGGTGAAGAGTCAGTACGTATCAGCCGTGTCGCTCCTGCTTCTCAAGTTATGGCTGCACCTCAACAATTTTACTCAGCACCTGTTGCACAACAACCTGCGCTGGCAAATGCTGTTGCACCATCTGAAGCAATGGCAACACCAGCTGCTCCTGCAACCGTTGCAGGGCATCAAGTTCGCTCACCAATGGTAGGAACGTTCTACCGTGCGCCAAGCCCAGAAGCGAAAGCATTCGTTGAAATTGGCCAAACTGTGAGTGTTGGTGACCCACTTTGCATCGTTGAAGCGATGAAAATGATGAACCAAATCGAAGCAGACAAAGCAGGCGTTGTTAAAGCCATTCTGTTGCAAAACGGTGATGCAGTAGAATTTGACGAGCCATTAGTTGTCATCGAATAACGAGGCGTCTCCATGCTGGAAAAAATTGTCATCGCAAACCGCGGGGAAATCGCACTACGTATTTTGCGTGCCTGTAAAGAATTAGGCATCAAAGCTGTAGCGGTTCACTCCACGGCTGATAGCGATCTAAAACACGTGTTGCTGGCTGATGAAACTATCTGTATTGGCCCAGCAGCCTCTGCAAAAAGCTACTTAAATATCCCTGCGATTATCTCCGCAGCAGAAATTTCAGGCGCACAAGCGATTCACCCAGGATATGGTTTCTTGGCTGAAAACGCTGATTTCGCAGAACAAGTTGAAAACTCGGGCTTTATTTTTATCGGTCCCAAAGCTGAAACCATCCGCCTAATGGGTGACAAGGTTTCTGCGATTAACGCGATGAAAAAAGCAGGAGTTCCGTGCGTGCCAGGTTCTGATGGCCCACTAGGTAATGACACCGAAAAAAATAAAACCATCGCAAAACGCATCGGTTTCCCTGTGATCATCAAAGCATCTGGTGGTGGTGGTGGTCGTGGTATGCGTGTGGTTCGCAACGAAAAAGATTTGGAATCTTCCATCAATCTGACGCGTGCTGAAGCGAAAGCCGCTTTCAATAATGATATGGTTTACATGGAGAAATACCTTGAAAACCCACGTCACATTGAAATTCAAGTTATGGCTGATGGCCAAGGCAATGCGGTTTATTTAGCAGAACGTGACTGTTCAATGCAACGTCGCCACCAAAAAGTGGTTGAAGAAGCACCTGCACCAGGGATCACCCCTGAAATTCGCCGTAGCATCGGTGAACGCTGTGCAAATGCCTGTATTGAAATCGGTTACCGTGGTGCAGGTACCTTTGAATTCCTGTTCGAAAACGGTGAATTCTACTTTATCGAAATGAATACCCGTATTCAGGTTGAGCACCCAGTGACTGAAATGATCACGGGCGTTGACTTAATCAAAGAGCAATTACGTATTGCTTCGGGTTTACCATTATCAGTGAAACAGGAAGATATTGTGGTTCACGGTCATGCGGTTGAGTGTCGTATCAACGCAGAAGATCCGAAAACCTTTATTCCTAGCCCAGGTAAAATCACACGCTTCCACTCTCCAGGTGGCTTCGGTGTACGCTGGGAATCTCATATCTACGCAGGCTATACAGTGCCTCCGTACTATGACTCAATGATTGGTAAACTGATCACCTATGGTGAAACCCGTGAAATTGCTATTTCTCGTATGAAAAATGCATTGAATGAGTTAATCGTTGATGGCATCAAAACCAACATCGAACTGCACCAAATGATCATGAACGATGAAAACTTCCAAAAAGGTGGAACTAACATCCACTATTTAGAGAAAAAACTGGGCATTTCTGAGTAATTTTGAAATTGTCTGTTTGACTCATCGTCAATTAATGCCGCAAAGCCCTGCTTCGCGGCATTTTTTTGCATTAAATACCTTTTCTCGCACTTTTATTCTGCCTTTTCTTACACTCTACCTGCGGATTATCGTACAATCCCTGATTATTTTTCTGTGAGTGAGGAGGAATAACGGATGGATAAACGTTTTCTTCAATCCAATAAGGAAGCGCGTTGGTCTCTTTATTTGACCATCGCATACATGATAGGCTGGATAATTAGTGCCTATCTACCCGACAATACGCGTGGTATCACTGGTCTACCGTTATGGTTTGAGTGGTCATGCATTATTGTCCCCGTCATTTTTATTTTGCTCTGCATTATGATGGTCAAAATCATTTTTAAAGATATTCCTCTGGAGGAGAAGGATGCAGATTGAAGTTCTTCTACCTTTAATTGGTTATCTAGCACTAGTTTTCCTGTTATCCGTCTACGCCTATAGAAAACGGACGAAAGGGGAATTCCTCAATGAGTACTTTTTAGGTAACCGTTCCATGGGCGGCTTTGTCCTAGCCATGACCATTACAGCAACCTATATTAGCGCAAGCTCATTTATTGGTGGGCCTGGTGCAGCGTATAAATATGGCCTGGGCTGGGTGCTCCTTGCTATGATCCAACTCCCTGCTATTTGGTTATCTCTCGGAGTATTAGGGAAAAAATTCGCTATCTTGGCGCGTCGCTATAATGCAGTGACTCTAAACGATATGCTGTACGCTCGCTACCAAAGTCGATTTTTAGTCTGGTTCGCTAGTGTTAGCCTGTTGATTGCCTTCTTTGGGGCAATGACTGTACAGTTTATTGGCGGGGCAAGACTACTCGAAACCGCCGCAGGTATTCCCTACACATATGGGTTAATTATCTTCGGTGTCTCCATCGCGCTATATACCGCGATTGGCGGGTTTCGGGCGAGTGTATTAAACGATGCCTTACAAGGGCTCGTCATGCTGCTTGGCACGGTGATTTTACTTGTTGCCATCATTTATCATGCAGGGGGCCTCCCTGCTGCAATTGAAAAAATACAGTCTATTGATCCGAAATTAGTCTCCCCAGCAGGGGGCGATGATATTCTAAGTGGGCCGTTCTTAGCATCATTCTGGATTTTGGTTTGCTTTGGTGTTATTGGCTTACCGCACACTGCGGTACGCTGTATTTCATACAAAGACAGTAAAGCCGTTCACCGTGGTATTATTTTGGGCACTATCGTGATGGCGGTATTGATGTTTGGAATGCACTTTGCTGGCGCATTAGGTAGAGCAATCATACCTGACCTCACTATCCCTGACCAAGTCATTCCAACCTTGATGGTACAAGTACTACCGCCTTTTGCCGCAGGGATTTTCTTAGCAGCGCCTATGGCGGCAATTATGTCCACCATTAATGCCCAATTACTGCAATCTTCAGCAACTATCGTCAAAGATATTTACCTGAACGCAGCACCAGAACAAATAAGAAATGAGAAGAAGCTCGCACGGATCTCCAGCTTTTCTACTCTGATCTTGGGCGCATTACTCCTCATTGCTGCGTGGAACCCACCACAAATGATCATTTGGCTAAACCTGTTAGCCTTCGGTGGGTTAGAAGCCGTTTTCTTATGGCCACTGGTACTCGGACTGTATTGGGAGAAAGCCAACGGAACGGGCGCGGTTAGTGGCATGGTTGTCGGAGGAGTAAGCTATGCAATCTTAGCAAGCTTCAAAATCGAAATCATGGATTTCCACGCCATCGTACCATCACTGATTTTTAGCCTAATTGCGTTTCTTGTCGGTAATCTTTTTGGCAAAAATCCAGTACAATTGACGACAAATTAATTTAGAGACCTGTTTTTGACATTGTCTCGTCATATGACATTCATGCTCTAAATCGTGTGGGCTATCTGCACCAATTACGCGATAGCCCAAAACATAGTGAGCATTTAAGGAATACTATGCCTTGGATCCAAATCAAAATTAACTCCACAGCCCAACATGCGGAAGCACTGGGTGATGAACTTATTGAAACAGGCGCAGTCTCTGTAACATTTCAAGACAGCCACGATACCCCTGTTTTCGAACCGCTACCTGGGGAAACCCGTCTGTGGGGTGATACTGATGTAATTGGCTTATTTGATGCAGAAACGGAGATGAAATTCGTTGTTGCTCAATTAGAAAATAGCCCTCTACTGGGCACTGGTTTTGCCCACAAAATCGAACAGTTAGAAGACAAAGACTGGGAAAGAGAGTGGATGGATAACTTTCACCCAATGCGCTTTGGTGAGCGCTTGTGGATCTGCCCGAGCTGGCGAGATGTCCCTGATCCAACTGCGGTAAACGTGATGCTTGATCCTGGCTTAGCATTTGGAACAGGAACTCACCCAACCACATCCCTGTGTTTACAGTGGCTTGATTGCCTTGATTTAGAAGGTAAAACGGTGATTGACTTTGGTTGCGGATCTGGGATTTTAGCGATCGCTGCACTCAAGCTCGGTGCCGCTCATGCCATCGGGATCGATATTGATCCTCAAGCGATTACGGCAAGCCGTGATAACGCTGAACGTAATGGCGTTTCAGAGCGTTTATCTCTCTACTTACCGAAAGACCAACCCCAAGAGCTCCAAGCTGATGTCGTCGTCGCTAACATCCTTGCTGGCCCATTACGTGAATTAGCACCAATGATAAGCGTGCTACCGCGTGCAGGTGGGTTACTAGGACTTTCGGGTGTTCTCGCAACACAGGCAGAAAGTGTCGCAGATGCTTACCGCGCAACCTTTGAAATCGACCCTATTGCCGAGAAAGAAGAATGGTGCCGCATCACAGGTGTCAAGCATTTTTAATAGAAAAATTATAAAAATCAGAGAATAATTTCTTTGAAAATAAGCGCAGAATAGATTATCTTATAGCTCAAATATTGCTCAGTTGCTGGCGATAATCTGTTCTGCACGAGATTTGAACAGCATAACAGTTATTTTAATAAATGGTTACGTAGTTATCTTAACTATTTGTTAAATATAACTAATTTTAAAATTGCAAAAATGCAAGATAAAAAAATTAGTGATAAATAACCGTTTGCTCAAAGTTTGTCCTTTCATATCTCGTAAAAAATGCGTAATATACGCGCCCTTGCAGTCACAGTATGGCCCCCATTTAGATATGCGAATCGGACAATATCAGTTGAGAAACTGTCTTATTGCTGCCCCCATGGCAGGCATTACAGATAAACCGTTTAGGTCGCTCTGTTATGACATGGGTGCAGGGATGACAGTATCGGAGATGCTTTCTTCTAACCCTCAAGTTTGGAAGACAGACAAATCTAGACTCAGAATGGTTCATCGTGATGAACTTGGGGTTCGTTCTGTTCAAATAGCTGGCAATGATCCCGATGAAATGGCTGCCGCGGCTCAAATTAATGTTGAGAGTGGCGCTCAAATCATCGATATCAACATGGGCTGTCCAGCTAAAAAAGTGAATCGTAAGTTTGCAGGTTCAGCACTGTTACGTTATCCAGACATCGTTAAATCGATTCTCGAAGGCGTTGTTAAAGCAGTGGATGTTCCCGTTACGCTTAAGATCCGCACAGGCTGGTCACCTGAAGAGCGAAACTGCATAGAGATTGCCAAATTGGCCGAAGATTGCGGCATTCAAGCACTCACTATTCACGGCAGAACTAGAGCCTGTCTGTTTAATGGGGAGGCTGAATATGACAACATTCGGGCAGTTAAGCAGACTGTTACCATTCCGGTTATTGCCAATGGCGACATTACTGACCCGCATAAAGCCAGAGCAGTTCTAGACTACACAGGGGCGGATGCCTTGATGGTAGGCAGAGCCGCTCAGGGAAGACCCTGGATCTTTCGGGAAATCCAGCATTATCTGGACACAGGTGAGCTCTTGCCACCAATGCCTATGGCAGAGGTACAACGCATTATGCTCGCGCACGTACAGGAATTGCACGACTTTTATGGTCAAGGCAAAGGAGCCCGTATCGCGCGCAAACATGTTTCTTGGTACTTAAAAGAACATGCACCTGATGACCAGTTTCGGCGCTCATTCAACGCCATTGAGGATGCCAGCGAACAGCTGGAGGTGTTGGAAGCATTTTTTGAAAATTTTTGCGTAAATAAAGATAAGAGCTGACAGAACTATGTTCGAACAACGCGTAAATTCTGACGTACTAACCGTTGCTACTGTAAATTCACAAGATCAAGTAACTCAAAAACCGTTACGTGACTCAGTTAAGCAAGCACTGAAGAACTATTTTGCTCAATTAAATAATCAAGATGTTAACGATTTATATGAGCTGGTATTGGCTGAGGTAGAACAGCCTTTGTTGGACATGGTTATGCAATATACCCGTGGAAACCAGACCCGTGCAGCCCTGATGATGGGTATCAACCGCGGAACTCTGCGTAAGAAACTGAAAAAATACGGCATGAACTAATCCTAGTCGGTTAATGCAGTGTTTTTAAAGGCATTTCCTGTTTTTCAGGGAATGCTTTTTTGTTCCCCCTCCCCCCCAAAATTCTGCTCACAATCTCTTGGCACTTATCGCGGTAATCAACAATATCGCCCCATGACAAGCGATTCCCAAAAATAAGCACAAGGTGATGCGTTAAGTCTGATTAACAAGTCAGTGATGGCTTATATTCTTATAGCCCCCTTAGTGGTTTACAATTAGAAACTGACCTTGAAGCGTTCCTGAGTCAAATTGACCAGAATACCTACGCAAAGGAATAAGATAATCTAACAAATACAGTTAGTTATCCTATCCCCCTATTTCAGCTTAATCAACTAACGGGTTACACACTCGTTAGTTGAAACTTTCTAACCCCCTGCTGTAACTCCTGAGTTTGCTCAGCTAATGAACTGGCCGCCGTTGCCACTTGCTCAACTAAAGAAGCATTTTGCTGTGTAACGCTGTCCATCTGTGTAATCGCCACACCAACTTGAGCAATACCTTTACTTTGCTCTTCAGAAGCCACCGTTATCTGCTTCATAATCGCAGTCACTTCATTGATACCTTGCAGAATGTTTTCCATGGTTTTACCCATTTCATTAACTAGTCCTGTCCCTTTTTCAACACAGGCCCCTGAATCCGCAATCAAACGTTCGATTTCCATTGCCGCATCCGCGCTGTGACTCGCTAGCTTACGGACTTCAGCCGCGACGACCATAAAACCACGGCCGTGTACACCCGCCCTTGCCGCTTCAATGGAGGCATTTAGCGCTAATATATTGGTTTGAAAACTAATATCGTTAATCATATTGATGATATCTGCGATTTTTTGTGAGCTTTGGGATATCTCATTCATTGTCACAACAACTGAATCAACGATCGTATTTCCTTTGTTTGCTACGACAAACGCTTCACTTGCTAATTGGTTCGCTTGAAGAGTGTTTTCCATATTCAACTGCACAGCCGCAGTAATTTGTTCCATACTCGCCGCCGTTTCTTCTAACGCTGCCGCTTGTTCTTCCGTTCTCGATGAAAGGTCGCTGTTACCATTGGAAATTTCACTCGCCCCGAGATAAATATTTTCACTGCCCTGCCGTATAATACTAACTGATCCGCGCAAGCTTGTTTGCATCTCTTCAAGCAACGGAAATAGTTTACCAACGCAATTGTTTCCGAAAGGCTTAATTGAATGACTTAAATCCCCTTTCGCTATTTGCGAAAAATATTGTCTTAGCAAATCCAATGGCTTTTGCATCATAGCTGCAAGGTAGCGATCGGTGAAAATTAGAGTTAATACCCCGAGTACCGTCGCAACAATCATTACGACACGCGTAATATCCATTTGATTATCAACTTGGTCACGTGTTGCACTGATCATCTCTTCTGCTGATTGATTAAACTTTTGGATTGATGCGCCAAATGTTCTGCTCAATGCTGGGGTCACATTATGCGCGTGGGTTAAATATTCCTGTGAATTATCTCCCATGCCTAGAACTAACTGTGGCTTAACACCCGCATCAAGTAGTGCTTGCCAGCTATTAATCACTTGCTCAGAAATCTCAGTATCCATCGGCCCTGGCGAAATCGCTTTCATCTGCTCAAGATAGCTTGCCATATTCTCCATCGCATCTTTAACAGGTGCATAATCGATAGCTTTTCCCTCATTTTTACTTTCCATCACACGCGTTAACCGTGTGACAAAACGAAAATATTGGTCATTTCCTTGACTGAGTACTGTCATCTGTTTCACCAATTGCCTATCGATATCATTACCATCAGCAATCCGAGACAAAGACCAACCGCTATAGAGACTGGTTCCCCCCAAGATCAAGCATAGAAGCCCTAATAAAATGAGCATAACAGCACGAATTGAGTAGTTTCGAAGTTTCTGCATACAATTTCTCTTTTGGTGGGATAAAATGACGATATTTAACTTTATCGGCGATAAAGAGAAAAAAATTAGCCACTTAAACGGCTTAGTTAATAGACAAAAAACAATAAAATAAGTAAAAACGCTTATAATTCAAAAGGGTTATTATTTAGTTTTAAGATAATTAATTTTACATACGGTATAAATTAATTTTATAAATTTGATAAAGATCGCTAAATACAGTTTCTTAACCCTAAGCTTATGCACCAGCTTTTATCTTTGCCCAATACTGTTCTTATACTCAATTCCCGCTACATAATCGATTTCATCATTAATCATGTCGATATCAATTCACAATTTATTCTCACTTAAATCAAATAATTATCTATCTCATAAATTGACTTAAATATATTGATCTTGAAATTACTTTTAATATAATAATATTGATTATCATTTGTATTATCATTACAAAAGGCAAGCCTACTCCAATGAAAACTATCTCCCCCGTTGGAAACAATAGGGTTAAACTTAAGCCAAATATTATTTGTTTTACTATTTTATCTATTCTTTCTTTTACAACTTATGCAGCCAACACAGAACTCAAATCGTCACAACCCCAAGGTGATGATGATACGATTGAGCTACAAGATAGCTACGCTCGGCCAGATTATGTTGAAATTGAACGTTTGCGAGATACCAAGCAAATTATTGTTATTACAAAAGAAGATATTCAGGGAAAAGGGAACCGCACCATCTCTGATGTGCTTAAATCCGTTCCTGGTATTAGCGTAGATACCTCTGGGCAAGGAAATATTGACCTGCGTGGACAAGGCGCAGAAACCTCACAGCGTAATCTGCAAGTGTTACTTGATGGCGCCCCGATTACGACCCTTGCGAATCATCCTTATACTACTAACTACGATATCATCGCTGTTGAACAGCTTGAGCGGATTGAAATTATTCCGGGAGGTGGAAGCGTTATTTATGGTTCAGGCACTGCGGGTGGCGTTATTAACATTACCTCTAACTTAAGAAGTATGGCCGATCCTAAAACCAGCGTTTTATCTGAATGGAACTCAGAAGGATACCGCTTAAATGCCAACTTAGGTGCTCGGGTTAATGATAAATTCTCCTTGTTGGGGACAGCCAGTAAACTCAACCGTGACCTCTACTATAAAGATACTTACCGTAACTCAGAATATTACTCCTTAGGTGGGAGATGGGATCTCACGCCAGATCAAAGTCTTATGTTACGTGGAAGCCATCTCACGGAAAGCTCACAGTACGTTAAAACGCTGACTTCACGTAATATCAAAAAATACGGTAAAGACTACGTTCCACCAGATAAAACCGTCACTGTAGGTATTGATGAAAATGGTCAGTTGATTAAAAAAACCATTAGTGGTTATTTAATTGGCGACCGCGAGGTCGATAGCTATAACCTTAGCTATCAAAATGCATTTACCGATAAGCTAAATTTTGCCACTGATGTTTTCTATACCGATGGTTTTTATACCAATAATGCCAATTGGGAACAAAAAGTTGATCAAAAAAGCCACGGCACAAAAATAAAATTAGATATTGGTTATCTTGATAATAGCAATTTACTTCTTGGTGTTGATTATTCGCAACAAAAAGCCTCAATTCATTATATTGGTAGCTATAAAAAAGATAAGAAAGGCCGCTATTATGGAGTTCCTCATAATTTCGATTACGATAAAACAACAAAAGCCATTTATGCACTTAACAGTTTGAAATCAGAGCAGTTTGTATTTACGCAAGGTTTAAGACGTGAATTGTCTGAATGGTCATTTGATAAAAGTGGTACGGTAAATGGCTCGGGTACCTCAGACCGTTGGAATACCGCGGCGGAGCTCTCCCTTGCTTATCTTTATCGTGATACTGGCCGAGTGTATGGGCGATACGAACGAGGTTACACCCTTCCTGACGGCCTGCAAATCAGCGATCAATCCGTTGTTAATGGTGAAAAAATCTATACCCCGACTAAGGCCGAAGATGAAAAATATGACTTATTTGAGCTTGGCCTTAGAGATAAATTGGCGTTCAGCACAGTCAATGTAACGCTCTGGACATCAAATACCAATAATCAACTAAATCGTATTTATCTTACCAGTGTTAATGACGCGAAAACGATGAACTTACTAAAAACTCGCCGCTGGGGAGCCGATGTCGACTTCCAACAAACTCTCGGCGATTTCACCTTCCAAGAGTCTTATTCATGGCTCAGAGGACGCTCAGATTACAATAATCATGGACGCCAATTTTTGGAGGAAAATGGTAAAAACACCATCGACTACACCAAAAGTGGTTTAACCAAAGTGCCAGAGCATTCCGTTAAACTAAAAATTAAATACGACTTTACCGAGGATTTATCAGGGGATATTCAATACACCTATTACGGTTCGTACAATAATTTTCTCTCTGATGCCAATAAAGAAGAAGATGGCGTAGTGAAATCTCGTGAGCTTATCGACCTCAGTGTTCGTTATGCACCTATTGAACATATTGAATTATATGGTGGTGTTACTAACTTGATGAACAAAACTTACTACGATTACGTCACCTCAGGCTATGGTTCATTAATTCCGGGAAATGAGCGTTCATTCTTTGCGGGTATAAAAGCGACCTATTGATTTAAACAGGAAACGTTTCGGTGACTATACATCCCTCTTTTCGTTATAAACTCGCCTTAACGGTGTCACTCGTCATTCATATCACAGCTATTGTGTTTATCGCCCTACAAACTGGTAGGGCGCTCCCCATAGTGGAAGGTGTAGAAACAATAACGTTATCCCTTGGTGGACCAATGAGCTCTCAAGGGAGCTCAAGTCTAGCAAGTCACCAAGGAGAGCCTCTGAGACAAACAATAGCCTCAGAGCAAATCTCAAAATCAGAGCCTATTTCTCAACAAAAGCCGGCAAATAAAGCTCAAAACCCGCCAAAACGCGACCCTATTTCTGCGAATATACCCATTGATGATACCGTTGAGTCCCCATTACTTACTCAAAAAACAAAAGTGATGAAAAAACCTAAACCCGTTCAACCCGCACACAAGTCAGAGCAGAACACACCACATCAATTAGTTGCTGATAATCCACCTAAAAAGACGGAGAACCAACTGATTACAAAAGATCCGCATCAAATAACACCATCAAGCTCACAAGACAAAGCGCAGGCGATGACATCCAATGCTCCCGAAAAAAATGGTTCCACCGCAACCCCATTGGCGTCAGAAAACAGCCCAAGTGGCCAAGGGATAAATGCCTTATCCGGTAATAGCCAATTTGCAGCAAATGGGGATGGCAGCTATACCGCACTGGGTTCGAGCGGGATCTCCTACACAATTTTACAGGATGCAAACCCTAAATATCCCAAAGAAGCTCGCTCCTTGGGTTATACAAAAGTGGTTAAAGTGCAAATTCGATTATTAGTAGGGTTAGATGGCCAAGTTGAGTCCGTTGAAATATTAAATAGTAAAATCCCTGATTTAGGTTTTAAAGAAGAAGCCGTGAAGGCAATTAAAAAAATGGCATTTAAACCCATTATTTACCAAGGACAAAACATTAAAATGTACTTTAAAAAGACAGTGGTTTTTCAGTATTAACCGGGTAATTTAACAGAAAAAAGGTACAGCAAACCCCGCTGTACCTTTACAGTTAGCTTAAAACAAGATTGAAAAATTAACGGTATATCGGTAAAAAATTAAACTGAGCGAGTAATTGGCAGATAATACCCAAAATACCAAAAGCAATAACGGCATAGATTAACCCTTTACCGCCCCATACTTTAAATTTTGAATCCGGGAAACGTTCTCTGACTTTCAATGCCATAATAGCAGGGCAGATTATCGCCCAAATACATGCTGCCATACCAGCATATGCTATTGCGATTAAAAAACCATTTGGGAATAACATGCAAAGAATTAAAGGGGGTAAAAAGCAAAGTAATGCTGATTTCATTCGCCCTGATGGGTTATCTTTAAAGCTCAAAGATGCAAGTATGTAATCAAATAACCCAATAGCAACACCTAAGAATGAACAAAATACAGCGCTAATAGAAAACCAAAGTAAAAATGTCGCAATGTGTTTACTATTCAGAACGGAATAAAGTGATTCAATAAATGCGTCTAAATTACCGCCTTTATTTATTATTGTTAAAAACTCAGCTCTTGGTAGATTACCCATTGTCCCCATAATCCAAAGAAAATAAAGAACGAGTGCTAATACACAACCAATCACACAGCTCTTAACCACTTTTCTCTCATTTTCATGATATAGCTTGTACAAACTGCACACATTACCATGGTAACCAAATGAAGTAATTGCATAGGGAATAATAATAAATACAAAAGGTAATAATGCGGTTTGCCCACCTTCAACAGGTGATGTTAATAATAAGTCCGTTTTGACAATCAAAAATAATCCAGAGAATGCGAGGATAAACAAAATAATTTTTATAAATAAAAATAATGATGTTAAACGACTCGCACCAACACCACTCCACCAAATACTCGCACCTAGTATTAATGTGAAGGCAATAAAAATAACTCTTAAATTAATATCATAACCATAAATAGCCGCTGCTTCTTTAATAACAGATCCCGCTGCAGATATATAGGCATAAATTAATATATAAAGGACAAATATTAATGCCATGTTAGCAATATAACAGGCCCATCTTGGTAAAAGTTCTTTTGATATAAAAAAGTAATTCGTCCCGGCACCATATTTAGAAATACATTCTAAAATATAAATCCCTGAATGAAACATAAAAAAGCAAACAACTAACAAGATAACTACAGAGTTAATAAACCAAGCTCCAGCCATAATAGTTGGCAAGCTAAACATTCCCGCCCCTATCATGGCACCGCCTAGCACAAAACCCCCTACCATTATGGAGGGTTCTTTCTTGGCTGCCGAATTATTCATGGTGTTTACCTTAAGAATAAGGATGAGGTTCCCGCATTGCACGGGAACCATAAGATATACCTATTTTTTATTTAATAGGTTTTAATCTTGCTGTGAAGTGTCTTAATACTGGTGGCTCATATTCAAAATCCAACCCTTTTAAGGTGGCAAATTTATCTTTTAAGCCAATCAGAGCATCTGCAATGTAATCCATGTGGTCATTAGTATAAACACGTCTTGCGATAGTTAACCGCATGAATTCCATGTCTGCATGTTTTTGTTTCCCAGTTTCGGGGTCACGTCCTAATAAAAACGAGCCAATCTCAACAGCACGAACACCTGACTCTAAATATAGCGCGTTAATAACAGCTTGCGCTGGGAATTGATCACCTGGAATATGTGGGACCAGTTTTTTACAGTCCACAAATACAGCATGTCCACCTGTAGGGTATTGAATTGAAATTCCCCCTTCACGTAAACGGTCACCTAAATATTTTACTTGGCCAATACGATAATGTAGGTATTCTTCACCAGCGCCTTCCTCAAGGCCTTGCACCATCGCTGCCATATCACGGCCAGCTAAACCGCCGTAAGTTACAAAACCTTCCATCGGAACACAGCGCTGTCTTGCTAGCGTAAAGATATTTTCATCATTTTTAATACAAACTAATCCACCAATATTTAATAACGGATCTTTTTTCGCTGACATCGTTAATGCATCAGCATATTTGTACATATCAAGGATGATTTCTTTAATCGTTGCATTTTTATATTTCGGATCACGCTCTTTAATAAAATACGCATTTTCACAGAAACGTGCGGAGTCCATAACAACAAAAATATTATGTTGTTTTGCGATTTCATACACTTCTTTCAAGTTAGCCATAGATACTGGCTGGCCACCTGCACTATTACAGGTGATAGTAGAAACAATCGCAACAACGTTTTCTGCACCATACTGCGCAATATTATCTTTCAATTTTTGAATATCAAAGTTACCTTTCCAATCATCATAGGTATCTGAGTCATAGGCTTTTTCTGTAACGATATTGATTGCTTTACAATGGTTTAACTCAACGTGGGCTGCTGTCGTATCAAAGTGGAAGTTAGAAATAAATACGGGCTTTTTCGCTCCGCCTTGTTCCTGTTTGACTTTCAGCAATACAGGGAACAACATATTTTCAGCACCACGGCCTTGGTGAGCGGGAATGACATAATCGTAATCAAACATCTCTTTAACTTTATCTTTTAAATCATAATAGTTACGAGACCCTGCATATGCTTCATCACCCGTAATCATCGCTGCCCACTGGTGATCACTCATGGCATTGGTACCAGAGTCAGTTAAGAGATCGATATACACAGCACTGCTTGGTAATAAAAATGGGTTGTATCCCGCTTCTTTTAATGCAGCTTCACGCTCTTCTCTTGATGGGATACGGATATTTTCTACCATTTTAATACGAAATGGTTCTACGATTCTTTTAGCCATGATAATACCTTTAATTTTTCATTAAATAATAAATATAAGAATTCGAACTTATAAAAAATAAGCTAACGAAGTTTTTAAAATAGGAAAATTTGAAAGGTTAATTATTTGGAAAAAAGAAGGCTAGGGAGATATCAATATTGAACCATTTCTTCATATAGAAGAAATACCTTGATATTAGTGACTCGTTTAACAAGAACATACTATGACTCCTATCAACAAGGAATTAGTACAACCATCTGCATTATATATATAACAGTTACATTCTTAAATTAACCCCTATTGTCATATTATTATACTTATATCACATTATTTAGGCTAAATAGCATAAACCCTTTGAGCTCAGTCACAATGTTTATTTTATGCAATTTAGGTGTTAAAAATAATTTAATTAATTAACTTATTTCACAAGGAGCTGATAATAAGTATGTTAGTTGAATAATTATAAAGAATAATTTAGCTTAATATAAAAATATCTTAATTAAAATTAAATGGATAGAATCTTACAATAAGGCTTTATCCATTACTTAACTAATCGTTACTGAGCATCTTTGCCATACTTTGTTGACTTTGGACCGTATAAAATCCCATTAGGGCTACCTGCAGATAATAACCGAGCACTTGTTATACCCGCTATTGCATAGCTTTTATCTGTCATCGTATCTGCTATCTGATTCATAACAGCAGAAACTAGCGCACCTAAAATACCATTTGAAGAGGAGTTATAAACAAATGTAACCCATAGTTTCTTAGTGCGGGTTAAATAAAATACTCAACAAAACTTATTTTTAATGAGAATAACCCTCTGTATCCCATGAAATTTTCTGCACAAAATATCCACATCCTGCATTATTTTAACTTTTTATTAACATTAATGATTGTGCTTTCTCTCAGAAACAGTAAGTGTAGGGAGGGCACGTTGTGACCATAAAAATAAGCCTGCTACTAAAAATTATTAAACCCTCATAATAAGAGAGTTAATTATGACGATGCAAACAATCGCTGTGAAATCATTTACTTCCACAAAAACAACATCAAAGGTTTTGCTGATTTGCTGGATGAGTATTTTGTTTGAAGGATACGATGTCGGCGTAATGGGGGCGGTACTACCTACCCTTGCCGAATACAAGCAATGGAGTTTATCGCCTCTTGAGCTAGGAGCTCTAAGTAGTTATGCATTAATAGGTATGTTTTTTGGTGCCTTTATTATTGGCACACTAAGCGAATTATATGGTCGGCGGCGCATGTTATTAGCCTGCGTAACGTTATTTTCAGTCACCATGTTAGGCGCTGCATTGGCACCCACACCATGGGTTTTTGGGATCATGCGTTTTATTGGTGGAATTGGTTTAGGGGGTGTAATTCCTGTTGCCGCCGCTTTAACCATTGAATATTCCCCCAGTGAAAAACGCTCATTTAATTATGGCATTATGTATTCTGGTTATTCATTGGGGATTTTAAGCGCAGCTCTAGTCGCGATATGGTTGCTTGAACAATTCGGCTGGCGAAGCGTGATTGCTTTTGGTGCATTACCATTATTACTTATTTGGCCAATGGCACGCATTCTTCCTGAATCACTCGAATATTTAACCCATAAAGGCTTACACAGTGAAGCCAAGGCATTAGCTAAAAAACTTGATATTAATTACCAATCGACATCTGAGCATGTGCAAGATAACCCCCAAAGTATTAAAGAAATTGTTTCCGTTGTTTTTGCTTGGCGCTACTTACGAGCTACAGCTTGTTTTTGGATAGCCTTATTCTGCGGTATGTTATTAGTCTATGGATTAAATACTTGGCTACCTTCTATTATGCGTAAAGAAGGATATAACTTAGGTTCCAGCTTAACATTTTTAATTGTATTTAGCTTAGCCTCTGCGCTGGGGGGGTTATTCTTAGGAAAAATTGCAGACAGATATGGTGTTCGAAATTCTGTGGCCTTCTTCTTTTTGCTTGGTGCTATTGGTGTGGGAAGCTTGATATTCAAGCAAAATATTTATATGAACTATATGCTCGTCGCCTTTGCTGGGGTCGGCAGTATTTCAGCTGCATTGATCTTAACAGGCTATATTGCCAATTATTACCCATCCAATGCGCGCGCATCTGCAACGGGTTGGGCACTTAGCTTCTCACGAATTGGTGCTATGACAGGGCCAATGTTTGGTGCATATATTGCGAGCCTTGGAATTGCCACAAGTTGGAATTTCATTGCATTTGCTATTGTCGCCATTATTGCTGCGATTGCTGTTATCTTATTACCAGCCAAACAGATCGTATAATATGATAAAAAGGATAGAATATATTCTATCCTTTTAAAGATTTCATCAATTTTAATTCTAATCTAAATAATGGCATTAGCTTTAAAATAATTAATGCTCATTAATTGTGTATGCTAAATTATCACTCCCAAGATTTATTGACTTCTCCGCGACAACACCCCCCCGAACAATGATACGAGCTAATTTTGGAGATAAATCTCGACTCACATTAATGTGAAACTGATTCATTTCATCATCTCTAACTCTAATATTCTTCAGCTTATGGAAACTCAATAAACCATCAGTATATTCAACCTCAAGGTAACAATTATTATTATCCATAACCTTATCTGATTCATATATCATTCCATATGCTGAATTTAACGGAGGGTATATATAACTTGGTAATTCATTACGTGGATCGTAAAACCCAATAATAGTAATTACTTTCCTACCTTGTTCTAAAGGAACCAAGTCAACATAAGGTTCGTCTTCAATAACCCAAATAACGCCATTTGAGACATAGTATAATTCAATATTTTTTTCAGCTGATAAAATAGTTCCATTCATATGTAAATAAACACCATAACTAGAGCTCGAGTTGATTTTTATAACATTGCCATTATTGTCATCATTCGCATCTGGAAAATAAACATTTCCAGCCCAATTCCCGTCATAAATATCAATATAAATATATTTATTTTCTTCAAAGTAATCATTTATATAATCAGCTGTAATATCTACAGAATTTTTAATAGTGACCCACTTAAAATCATATTTTTTTACCTTATTCTCATACTCTACCATTTTATTTTCTTGATTATTCCAAATGCTAAATCCTGTTTTAGAATTTGGATCAAATATCGCTTTGCTCTCCAAATCATTTTGAATATAAAATAATGAATATGGTGTATGTAAAGTAAAAACATTGTGCTTCTCATACATTGGACTGCCTCCCGCCATAGCATCTCTACCAAGAGAGTGGCCTTCAAAAGGGGGTGCACACGGCCCAATTCCTTCATCTTCTAGATATGTAGGTTTGTTGGTGATATCTTGTTTAAAATTAGGCAGAAAAAAATTATTATCGCAGTCCCATCCCCATGTAGAGTTTCGATGAGTTGGGATCTGAGCAACTGAGCCATCAAAATCCCCAGGGTAATGCCCTAAACCAAAGTTATGCCCAACTTCATGACTAAATTCATTTCCTATCGTGTCATCTAGCGTCACCATGCCACTTCCACCCGATCCTCCATGAACTTGTATGCCATTCTCATACATCCCTATACTTGTATGTACTGTAAATTGTGATGTATTTCCCCTTGGACCAAGCTCTCTACCTGTTACATTGATACCATAATTTGCATAGTTAATTCCTGAAGCAATCAGTGACTTGGCAATTTGTTCCCTCATAATTCCATCGTGCCAGCCACCATTCCCTGGTGCATGGCCAGTAAGTAAGCGTCCATCAGACAGCATCACCTCATCTAAATCGATAGGATCATATGTATTGACGATTAAACGAGATACTGGAATTTGTTGAAAATATTGACGATGATATTCAGGGTTTTCTTGAAATTCAAATTTCTCTCTATGGGGAGTTAACATACCAATTGCAATCGTATTTAAGAACAACTGATTAGGTGCTCTTACTATAGGCTTATCAATAAAGCCAAATTTATTATCTCGGATAAATTTAAGCTTTATTCCTGGTTGAATAACATCTTGAGGAACAACGACAGACCAAGTATTTCCTATATATTGAATTTCTGATAAAAACTTTCCATCACTATTGCTGTCAGTTGACTCGTACCATGTCCCTCTTTCATTAACAAGTAATAAGGAATCCCCTTGTTCAAGATTTTTCTTTGTAGAATTAAAGAGAATTGAAATCCCCCATGTTGATGTACATTGGAATAACACTTTTTTACCCGCATAATCCAAATTATAAAATAACTCAAAGGATGGAGAGTATCCGCCATCATAAGTTACTACATTTATTGTGTTATATTCGTCAATAAACTTATTAAAATACAATGGGTCTTTAGCATTTTTTAATTGTTCACTATTATCTAAGGTAAAATCAAAATAGGATGGCTGTGAAAAATCAGCCTCTATTTCAGCATATACGTTCGAACAGGTCTTGGTTAGGTGCTCAGGAGATAACATTTCCTGATTAAATAAAATATCAGAATTTTCATTATAAATAGCAATTCGAATAGGAGATTCGCTTAATAAATCGTCATGAGGCTTAAACATAAACATTGTTTTTCTATTTGATATTAACGTTGGTTGAATATCATTACTCACATGATTTTTTGCGGGTATAATACTATTTTGCACATAATAGACCGTACCTTTAAGATCACCATAAGTATCACTATCATATTTAGAATTATTAAAATAGGTTATGTTTTTTTTCATTTAAAATCTGCCTTTTCTTGTTGGACGGATTGTTTACTTTAAATAGCCATTAATTGTCATATAATTTAAAGAGGAAACAATATTAAAGAATTAAATAAAAATAATATAAATTCAAATTAATAAATTACTTCCAATTCAAATCCCCATCAACTTGAAAAGTAAGATAATTAAAATCAATCATTAATTTTAAATAAAAAATAAACTAGACGCCTTAATTCGTTAAATATTATTTAACAGACTTAACTCATTATGGAAATACTAAAATATTGTATAACTATACTATTAAATAGAGGTGTGATAACACACCTCATAGATTAGCTATATTAAAAAGCAGATTGGTAAGAAACCTGAGCACCTCTAGTGAGAGTTCCCTCATTCGAGTAAGTACTTTCTACTTCAATAAAAGACTGGTTTTCCCCATTAAATATTTTTTTGTATAGTGAGAGATCTGGACGATAGCGAGTTTTCTTTGTAGCAATATCCATCATCAAATATTGTTGCGAGCCATTACCTGAAATCGAAACAATTAATCCTTGGTTACCAACATTTAAACTATGTAAATTGTTATAGCCACTCTCTGCGATTAATTCGAAGTTTCCATTGGGGTGAAATTGCATTAACGAAAACAATCGGCGAGACGGTTCTTGAGCAATAACAAAAATATCACCATTCAGGTTTTGTGCTGCTTCATTAATACGCACGGGTAGCCATTTACTACTAACCACTTGTTTAGTCGGAATATCCATAACTACTTCCAACGATCCCATTTGATGACCATAGCTATACCACATAACGACTTTGTCCCTGTATGTGGCAAAAGCAAATTCAGAGCGACTCTCTATTTCCTCAGGGTACAGTGACTTAGCGAGCTCCCGAACATCCATAAAATGTTCCCATGTCATACCTTTATCTTGGCTAACAAAAATTTTTTCATTATTTGCCACAACATAAGCAGGATAATTTTTAGATTGATAAATTTTACCTGTTATCAACCCTGCAAATTGAACGCCAGATTTATCTTCCCATGGCATAATGTTACTGGCTGATAGTGTTGTTAAATCGATAGTTTGGTAGCCATCTCTAAGAAACAATAAGCATTGTTTTCTCTCACATATCGCATTATAAAAGCTTTTATCACCACGAGTGATAAAACGGATACCTTGATTATCTGCAAATAATACTTGGTAGTCATATTCTCTTTCATATGCGTATGGATTATATGATGAGTAGTAATAATTTGAACTCTGGCTTTTTTGCGTCACAATTAATATGCCATTTTCAGCGGGGAAAGTCGTCGCCCAATCATAATTGGTAATTGCAGAACGGTTTTCTTGATGATGTTCTATTTGCCAAGCAATACTACCGTCTCGCACAAAAATTAAAACGGTCGATAACAAACTTAATGCAAAAACTGCAGTTAATAAGATAAAACGCTTACTGAGAAAGGGGTTCATGAACGCACCTCCGTCACATAATCTGTTTGACCATGTTGGCGACGTAAATGTTTCAAAATATATTGTGATTGATAATAGGCCTTACCTCGTCGAGAGAATTGGTAATATATTGCAACGCCCAAACCAATTGAAAAGCTTATCCCCAATAAAATGGTTGTCGTAACGCTAATATACATTCCTCCTGTATCTAAGATATTAACCCAATCCCAATAGTCCCAATAATTGCCTTTCTCTATTGTTTCAGAAGTTGTTAGCCCGACAGCAATAAGAACAAAGAAAATTAAAAGAAAGCAGGTAAACCCCCATAATCCGAAATAAAAACCACGTTCTTGAGGTGCCCCTCTGCCAATTAAGCTATAGGCAAGTCCATCTTGATGGTTATAGATACCAAATATTGCCTGTTCATTTGAGTGATCTTGGATATTTTTATGGAAAACTTCGAGCTCATCACCTTGCGCAATAAATAAGTTGTGGTTATTAAACAAAGGCTCATTGGCTGAAACTAAAACCTCCATATGGCTTTTATTAATTTGTAAGCTGATAAGGTTTAGCGCTTGCTCTGTATCCCCTGCCTTAATGGTCAAACTTCGATTATCTGTAATATTCACCTTACCGCGAGTAACCGATAATGAGGTTTTATCAATGCTAATATCTTTAGCCTTACGTAAATTACTGGCCTTAGATTTAGGGTTTTTAATACCGTCAATTTCAATCAATGGGCTTTGTTCGTTAATTTTGAATCGCCCCTCGATAATAAGGTCTAATACTTTTAAAATTTGTTTTCGTTTAGGACTAATAATGCGCTTCGTTTGTGCAAGGGCTAGGCCAAATAAAACGATGCCACAAAAAGCGGCACAACCTAAAATTGCCACCAGCGCTATCATTAAAAAGCTATCTTCCGCAGCCATAAAGCAATAATACACCACAGGGATCAAGGCCATTAATACCAGCGAAATGATATATTGTTTGCCCAGAGAGCGCGTAAAACTCACATTTCTATCGGGCTCTAATCGACCATGTTTTTCATGATAGACCCATTCTAACCAATAGCTGCCATCGTTCAGTTCTTCTGCACAAATAACCAAAGAATCGCCTTCTTGTAGGCGTTCCAAAAAAATCTTACTATTTTTAAAGTCATCTTGATTAAAGAAAAAAACTTTCCCTGACGCTATCAGCCTTGCCATACCAATTGGACTGACATTTTGATAATCACACTGAGTAAGATTGACATGGAAATATTGAACTCGCATGAATAATGCCTATTTCGCTAAGTAAATTTAACATTATGATAATAAATAAAGGCATATTGCCCTAGTGAAACTTATCTTATAATAAAATAATTCAGATAATGACGAGTGCCCTTAAGCACCTATTTTTCGAGGTTTTATATTTCGAAATACGCGCTATCTACTAGTAAAGCCAATAATTACTGATAAACTTGCAATCACAAAAAAGTCTATACATATAATATGGCAATAAAATCGATTTACTCGGCCTTCCTCTAACGACAATTTTGAATAAAAGCGATGACATCACAACCTGCTTATAAGCAAATTCAGTCTTACATTTTACGCAGTATTGATTTGGGTATTTTTAAACCCGAAACACAAATTCCCACAGAGCTTGAGCTATGTGCGCAGTTTAATGTCAGCCGTATGACAGTAAACAAAGCCATTTCTGAATTAAGCCAAAAAGGGATTTTAAACCGAATTGCAGGTAAAGGTACTTTTGTTGCGACACAAAAGCATGAGCTTCCAGTGACAAAAGCATTTGATATCTTTGATGAAATATCCCTAAGCGGCAAGAAGTATAGTGGGCATCAACTGCAATTAAAAGTCATCCCTGCATCTGCAGAAATTGCGCTACAACTCGGAATTAGTGAAGGAAGTGAGGTCGGTTATTGTAAAGTACTACATTTTGAAAATGATATCCCTCTCATGTTGGAAGAACGCTACGTTAACCACGCAATCGTTCCTGAATTTGTTAAGCAAAAATATGGGGATACAGAAACACCAAGTGGCTATTTACAACGCCATTTTCCTGTAAGTGAAATGGAACACACCATAGAAGCGGCATTAGCCACAAAATCCATCGCTCAATCATTATCGATTAAAGAAAATTCACCTTGCCTGCAACTTAGGCGTCGAACTTGGACTGGAAATACACTGATTAGCTACGTCAATATGGTCACAGCAGGTTCTCGTTACAAATTAAAATTGCATTCGCGTATTGAGAATTAATGCAAAGATAAAAAAATGGGGCAAAATTGCCCCAAAGCGACTGATAAATATAAAAAAGACATCAAGCACATCTGCATCACAACAAATTTGTTTTCACATCCCCTGATATATTGGCCCTTCCCCACCTTGCGGTGCAGTCCAAGTAATATTTTGCTGCGGGTCTTTAATATCGCAAGCCTTACAATGCAGGCAATTTTGCGCATTAATCTGTAACTTCTCTTGGTGTTGCTCGCCAATAATTTCATAGACCCCAGCAGGACAATAACGCGTTTCTGGCGCGGCATATTTCTCTAAATTGACTCGAATCGGTACATTTGTATCTACCAGTTTAAGATGGCAAGGCTGATCTTCTTCATGGTTAGTATTCGATAAAAATACAGAAGAGGGTCGGTCAAAGGTCAGTTTTCCATCAGGCTTAGGGTAAGTGATTGGCTTGAAGTTTTTAGCTTCTTTCAATCTTTCGTGATCCGCCTGTTTAATCTTTAATGTCCATGGGCTACGGCCTTTTAACAATAATTGCTCTACACCAAATAACATTGAGCCCATCACTAATCCATTTTTCATATAAGGTTTGAAGTTACGAGTCTGGTAAAGCTCTTGATATAACCAGCTCTGCTCAAATCTTTGGCGATATTCAAGAGTAAATTGAGTAAAATCAATCGACTGATTTTTAAAGCACGCTAAAAAAGCGTCTGCAGCCAATGATCCACTTTTTACTGCACAATGTGTTCCTTTAATTCTGGCCCCATTGAGAAATCCAGCATCATCACCGATTAATGCGCCCCCAGGAAAACTCAATTCAGGGAGTGCGGATAATCCCCCAGCAACCATCGTTCGCGCACCGTAACTGAGCCTTTCCCCACCAGATAAAAAAGTGCTAAAGGCGGGGTGTGTTTTTAAGCGTTGAAACTCTTCATATGGAGATAAATACGGGTTTTCATAATTCAGACCAACAACTAACCCTATCGCAACTAAATTCTCACCGTAGTGGTAGGCAAACCCACCGCCGTAAGTGTGGTTATCTAACGGCCAACCAACAGAGTGAATAACTAACCCTGCTTGATGCTGATCTTTCGGGATCTGCCAGATTTCTTTAATCCCTAAACCATAGCTTTGTTTGCTGCTATTTGAATCCAAATTAAAATGATTTATCAACTGCTTACCTAATTGACCACGACACCCTTCGGCAAAAAATGTCATTTTAGCCAGCAAGTTCATTCCAGGTTGGTACATCGCCGTTGGGTTACCCGATTTATCTAACCCCATATCACCCGTTGTCACACCAATGACTTGGCCTGCATCATCAAAAAGTACCTGTGTTGCAGCAAAACCAGAAAAAACGTCAACACCCAAAGCCTCGGCTTCAACAGCTAAAGCCGCACTCACTTGCCCTAGACTACCAATTAAGTTTCCTTTATTTTTTAAACAATTAGGCAATAGTGGTAACGGTAATTGGCTTGAGCTATTTTCTTTTAGCCATAAAAAGCTGTCCTGACTGACGGAGGTTAGCGGCGTCGAAATTTTATCTTGCCAATCAGGTAATAATTCATTTAATGCACGAGGATCTATCACTGCACCTGACAGAATATGGGCACCTATTTCTGCACCTTTATCAATCAAACATACTGACAGTTCAGTGCCTTGCTCAGCAGCAACCTGCTTTAAACGGATCGCCGCTGATAATCCCGCAGGCCCCCCACCGACAATCAGGACATCAAATTCCATCGATTCCCGCTCAGGAGCCTCGCTTACATTTTCTCTATTGTCGATAGCCATATGCACCTCTTACGCAAGCGCTTTATCAAGTTCAGGTAAGATTTCAAACAGATCACCAACAATACCGTAATCTGCTACTTGGAAGATTGGCGCTTCTGGATCGCTATTTATGGCAACGATCACTTTGCTCTCTTTCATCCCTGCAATATGTTGAATTGCACCAGAAATCCCAACGGCAATGTATAACTCTGGTGCGACAATTTTTCCTGTCTGCCCCACCTGATAATCATTAGGTACATACCCCGCATCTACCGCTGCACGGGATGCGCCGACAGCAGCACCCAATTTATCTGCGATGGTTTCTAATAACGCAAAGTTTTCACCCGAACTTAACCCCCTCCCTCCCGAAATCACGACTTTCGCTGAGCTCAATTCTGCGCGACTAACTTGTGTGAGTGACTGGCTTTTCAATTGAGCTCGTTGAATAAGTTTATTTGGGGTGATGTGTTCAATTTCTGCGCTATGTTGTGCTTCACATACGCCGCTAAATGCCGAACTGCGTACAGTGATCACCACCTGCTGCCCATTATTCTGTACTGTTGCCAACGCATTCCCTGCATAAATAGGTCGAATAAAATTTTGGTCATCAATAACTTGTGTGATGTCAGAAATTTGTGCGATACCTAATTTTGCGGCAACACGTGGGGCGATATTTTTACCAAAGGTTGTCGCAGGAAACAGTAAATGGCTATAATTTTGTGCAACAGAAACAATCGCACTGGTCATAGGTTCCGCCAGTTGGTCTTTCAAAGCATCTGATTGAATCGTTAATACTTTATTCACCCCCTTTAAGCCCGCTGCTTGTTCCACCACGTTTTCAGTGTTGTCGCCCACAACAAGTAAATGCAATTGTCCACCCACAGATAGAATATCCAGTGCAGCCGTAATACTATGAAAAGTTGATGATTTTATTGTCTGGTTATCATGCTCAACAATAACTAAAACTGATGATTGGCTCATTGTCATTCCCCTTGGTTAAATCACTTCTTTTGCTTGTAAGGTGCTCACTAATGCCGCTGCATCATTGAGTAAAGTACATTGCCCTGCCCGTTTTTTCGGCTCAGACACCTTGATAGTTTTGGTTTGCCCCAAAGGAGAGAAGTTCATATTCGAAATATCGATGATATCTAACGGCTTTTTCTTTGCTTTCATGATGTTCGGCAAAGTTGCATAACGGGGTTCGTTGAGACGTAAATCGGTTGTCACAACCGCAGGGAGCGCCATCTCCAGTGTTTCCAGACCACCATCAATCTCACGAGTGACTTGCAATGCGTTGCCTTCAACAACAATTTGTGATGCAAATGTCGCTTGCCCACAGTCTAATAATGCTGACAACATTTGCCCTGTTTGGTTACAGTCATCATCAATCGCTTGTTTGCCTAATAAAATTAAATCGGGTTGCTCATTTGCCACCACTTGCTGTAATAGACGCGCAATATCGAGTGATTCTAAAACTAACTCCGTTGGGCGTTGAATTAAAATGGCACGGTCTGCCCCAATCGCCATCGCACTACGCAAAGTTTCTTGATAGCTAATATCCCCAATAGAAACGGCAACAACTTCAGTCGCTTTGCCTGCTTCTTTTAAGCGTACAGCCTCCTCAACCGCAATTTCATCAAAGGGGTTCATCGCCATTTTGACGTTAGTGAGCTCAACCCCCGAGCCATCGGCTTTTACGCGTACTTTAACGTTATGGTCAATCACTCGCTTCACTGCGACTAAAATTTTCATAGCAACTCCTATCCCAATTCTATTAACGATTGGCTTTTATAAAGGTGGTTTGAATCGTTTTTAGGTTGAAAGAAGCCCTAGCAGTGAAAATTTCACTGCTATTGGCTAGTTCAATGTGTTCTTTTATTAATTAAATCAAATGATGTATTTGGTTACTGAGTGATTGGTAATATCAGCCTATCTGCCACTGACATTGGCCATATTTTAATCGCGATATAATAAATAATACTGGTCGCAACTAAGCCCACAATCCATGAAACATCGACGCCACCAAGGTGTTCAACTAATGGGCCAGTATAGAAACCTGTTGAAATAAAGGGTAATTGGATCAATACGCCAATGATGTAAGTGAAGATACCCACTTTATTCCAGCGGCCATAGCGACCATTTGGGTTTGCCAGTTCAGGGACATCGTAACGACCTTTGGTCACCCAATAGTAATCAACAAGATTGATTGCGCTCCATGGTGTAAAGAAGGCGAGTAAAAACAGTAAGAAAGCGGAGAATAATTTTAAGAACGAGTGTTGGCCTGCTAATCCTAATAAGGTTGAAAAGCTCACCATTAATATAATAAAGAACAATCGCTGCCCTCTCGTAATGGTGTTTTTCCCTCTAAACCCACAAACAATTGCCGCCATCGACATAAAGCTACCGTATGCATTTAACGCCGTGATGGTCACTTTCCCAAAGAAAATTGTGATATATAACAGTGCAGCAATGAGGCCTGTACTTCCCAATCCCACAATGTAGGAAACTTCGTTGCCTGCAAATTTATTCCCCGCTAAGGCCGCTGCAAACACCCCTAAAATCATTGACGCTTGAGTACCAATGACCGTCCCTGAACCCACCGCCAGAAAGGCTTTAATAGTTGGTGTTTTAGTTGGTAAATAACGCGAGTAGTCAGCAACATAAGGGCCAAAAGCAATTTGCCAAGATGCCGAAAGTGACATCGCTAGCAAGAAATGTGTCCAATCAAAATGGCGATTTTCCATTAATATGGATACATCATTCATGTAAAACAGACGGAAGAATAGATAAAAGAATGCAATGACACCAACAACGCTCGCGACCTTACCTAAAATATGAATGATACGATAACCACAGATAGTGATCCCGATAATCACCGCACCAAAAATTAAGATCCCAACCCAATCCGTCACATGAAGCAGCTGCCCAACCGCTTGGCCTGCTAATACCGTTCCACTGGCAGAGAACCCAACATACATCATACAAACCAATAAGATAGGAATAACCGCACCATAAACACCAAATTGTACACGGCTTGAAATCATTTGAGGTAGTCCCAGTTTAGGCCCTTGCACCGCATGCAATGCCATCACAGCTCCACCTAATAATTGACCAATAAATAATCCAATTAATGACCAAAATACATCGCCCCCAAGCACAACAGCGAGCGCCCCTGTAACGATAGCGGTAATTTGTAAGTTAGCACCAAACCAAAGTGTAAACTGGCTAGATAAGGTGCCATGGCGTTCAGATTCAGGAATGTAATCGATGGAACGCGCTTCAATAAGCGGGACATTGTCCTGCCGACCTTTTTGCCCTGTTGCGATGTCGTTTGAAACTGTCATGGTAACTCCTCTTTAAGCAGGCTGGCTTAAAGAATGAACCAATTAACTGTAATGAATTCGTAAAAACTGTGATGGTGAGTACAGTGATTACACATTACATTGGGTGATGTTTTATCTGTTATCCACCCATAATCAATAATTGAAATACATTCTTAAACCTGATTGTTGTTGTGTTTTTAATTCCATGATCCTGTTGTCAGGTAGTGCTTCCTATGTTGCTTGACTCGCGAGTAGCCGCCTGTCCCGTCTACCCGCTTCTGGTAAAAATAATGATTTCAATAAATTACACTGCATCCAATACAGCACGCGAAATAATAATTTTTTGAACTTCGGATGTGCCTTCAAAGATACGCAAAATACGTGCATCACGAACATACCGCTCAAGGGGTAAATCACGAATATACCCATATCCCCCATGAAGTTGCAGCGCAGCATCAGTGACAAACCCCGCACACTCCGCCGCAAACAGTTTTGCTGTCGCCGATTGCAAACTAAAACGCTCACCTGAATCACGCAGCTCTGCAGCACGCCAAGTCAACATACGAGCGGCTTCAAGCTGTGTATGCATATCCGCAAGACGCCATTGTGTTCCTTGGTAAGCTGCTAGTGGTTTTTTGCCAATTTGGCGCTCTTTCACCCAGCCCAGCGTGCTTTCCATAGCCGCACGGGCAATGCCCAGTGACGTTGCCGCGACTTCAACACGGCCTTTGTCTAAGACTTCCATTGCAGTATGGAAGCCTTTATTTTCTTCACCGAGTAAGGCAGATTCAGGTAGCCAGCAATTCAGTGCTAGCTCGTAAATTGTACTGCCGCGTAACCCCATGGTTTTTTCTGGCTGAGAAAATGCCACCCCTTCAGTGCCTTTTGGGATCATAAATGCACTAATGCCGCGAGCCCCTGCCTCAACATCTGTTTTGGCATATAACACAATAAAATCCGCTTCTTTGGCGTTAGTAATATAGTGCTTATTCCCGCGAATACGCCAGCCACCATTTTCACGCGTTGCAATAGTACGCATATCTGCAGGGTTCGAACCCGCAGCGGGTTCAGTTAAACCAAAAGCGCCCAGTAACTCACCTGAAGCGGCTTTCGGTAACCAATACGCTTTTTGTTCTTCGGTTCCACCGATCAAAATAGAGTCAGTGGCTAAAAAATGAGCGGTTAAAGAGGATGATGTAGAGGCACAAGCTGCCGCGACCGCTTCAACAATCATACTCATCGCAATACTACCAAGGCCGAAACCGCCATATTGCTCAGGCAGGTTAATTCCCCATGCCCCCATTTCACCTAATGCCGTTAAACTTTCTGCACAAAATGTTTCCGTTTCATCGTAACGCTGTGCGTTGGGCTGCAAAATCTCGCGGCACACTTTTTCAATTGCATCCACAATGGCTTGTTCTGTTTCATTAATTTCAAAACTCATTGCACGGCCTCCCTATTTTTGCTTGTTGTTTTTGCCGATTTATACAGTGCATTTGCTTCCCCCAAGATAGGGGCTCTTCGTGTTGAATGAGGCTTTTTACCATTAAAAAAAACGGGCTGAGAAATCAATGGAGTACCACCATCATTTAGGTGTGTGAGAACCTGCCGAACTTGAGCATGCTCGCTTTGTGTCGCTTGCTGTAGATTATGAATAGGCGAGGCGGGAACCCCTGCATTTAGCAGTAAATCACACACTTCATCTACCGTTTTTTGCGCAGTCCACCCCTCAATTTCCCCCCTTAACTCCCCATGATGGCGTGTACGGCTTGGGTCATCTTGAAAGCGTGAGTCTTGGCATAAATGCATTTTTCCCATACATTCACAAAAACGTTGGAACAGTTTTTCACTCGCAATGGCTATCACCACTAAACCATCTTTGGCATGGTAAGTATCAAATGGTGTGGATACAGGGTGACGATTACCCACTAAACTCGGTGCTTTATCATGTGCAAATAGGTTAGAAAGTCCCGTTAGTTGCATGCTGAGCAAAACATCCACCATCGCAACATCGATATATTGCGCCGCTTCGTTATGGCGCTCTCTGGCAAATAACGCACTGCTAATCGCCCAAGATGCAAACATCCCCGCGCACACATCACCAATAGATTCACCACTGCGCGTTGGGCCAGTTTCAGGAAAACCTGTCACGCTCATCAGCCCTGACATGGCTTGTGCCACAATGTCGTAAGCAGGGTAACTTGCTAATGGGCTATTTTGCCCAAAACCGGAAATGCTTGCGTAAATCAGTGCTGGGTTGTGCTGCTTTAAACTGTCAAAATCAATACCAAGGCGTTTAGTCACACCAGGGCGGAAGTTTTCAACCACCACATCACTTTCTTTAACCAGCTGAAATAAAATGGCGCGATCTTCCTCTGCTTTGAGATCCAGCTCGATGCTGCGCTTCCCTCTATTGATCAAGCCGTAATAAACACTTTCACCTTCAATAAAAGGCCCTAAGTGGCGGCTGTCATCCCCATGATCTGGCACTTCAATTTTGATCACTTCTGCACCGAGATCAGCCATCATTCCCGTGCAATAAGGCCCTGCTAAAACACGGCTTAAATCAATCACTTTGATCCCAGCCAGTGGCCCTTGTCTTTTCTGAGTTGACGCAGCATTCATACTGAATTCCTTATTTTCCAGAAAGTTGCCGACCTAAGCCGGCAAACGACATCACTTCACCATTGGCAAATTCAAACCTTGCTCTTTCGCACAATTAATGGCGATGTCATACCCTGCATCCGCATGGCGCATCACGCCTGTCGCAGGGTCATTGTGCAGAACGCGCGCTAAGCGTTTATCCGCAGCATCAGTGCCATCACAGACAATCACAACACCCGAGTGTTGAGAGAAGCCCATGCCAACGCCGCCACCGTGGTGCAAGCTCACCCATGTCGCTCCACCCGCGGTATTTAGTAGCGCATTCAGTAATGGCCAGTCGGAAACTGCATCAGAGCCGTCTTTCATCGATTCCGTTTCGCGATGAGGGCTAGCAACCGAGCCTGAATCTAAGTGATCACGGCCAATCACGATAGGGCCTTTTAGTTCGCCACTTTTCACCATCTCATTGAAAGCACGTCCTAATCTTTCACGGTCTTTTAAGCCAACCCAACAAATACGCGCAGGTAGGCCTTGGAAAGCAATTCGCTCACGCGCCATGTCTAGCCAGTTATGTAGATGCTTATCGTCAGGCAGTAATTCTTTGACCTTTTGGTCTGTTTTGTAGATATCTTCAGGATCGCCAGACAAGGCCACCCAACGGAATGGGCCGATGCCTTCACAAAATAGAGGGCGGATATAAGCAGGAACAAAGCCTGGGAAATCAAAGGCATTTGCCACTCCTTCATCTTTTGCCATTTGGCGAATGTTATTACCGTAATCAAACGCTGCTGATCCACGTTTTTGCATGGTTAACATCGCATCCACTTGCACGGCCATGCTTTTTTTCGCAGCGCTGGTCACTTCGGCTGGTGCAGTCTCTTGTTTTTCACGCCATTGGCTTAATGTCCAACCTTGCGGTAAATAGCCGTGTACAGGGTCGTGAGCACTGGTTTGGTCTGTGACTGAGTCAGGTGTAATATTGCGTTTCACTAATTCGCTATACACATCCGCAGCATTGCCTAATAGGCCAACAGAAACAGGCTTGCCAGAAACTTTGGCTTCTTCAATGTATTGCAGCGCTTCATCAAGGGAAGTCGCTTTTTTATCGACATAGCGTGTTCTTAAACGGAAATCGATACGGCTTTCATCACATTCGACAGCAATCATGCTAAACCCAGCCATCGTGGCCGCTAATGGCTGTGCACCGCCCATCCCACCTAATCCACCAGTTAGGATCCAACGCCCTGCTGTCTTACCGTTAAAATGTTGTTTTGCTAGTGAAACAAAGGTTTCATAAGTACCTTGGACGATCCCTTGGGAACCTATGTAAATCCACGATCCTGCCGTCATTTGGCCGTACATCATCAAGCCTTTGCGGTCTAACTCATTGAAGTGATCCCAATTTGCCCAGTGTGGCACGATATTGGAGTTAGCAATCAGAACGCGAGGCGCATCAGCGTGGGTTGGGAATACACCAACAGGTTTACCTGACTGGACTAACAGCGTTTGGTCGTCATCCAGTGTTTTTAGCACCTCTAAAATTTTGTCGTAACACTCCCAATCACGGGCTGCACGACCAATGCCACCATACACCACAAGACTTTGCGGGTGTTCAGCCACTTCAGGGTCGAGGTTGTTTTGAAGCATGCGGTAAACGGCTTCAGTCAACCAACTTTTGCAGATTTTTTCGCTGCCACGGGGTGCGCGGATCACACGTGTTGAGTCAGTACGGTTTAACATGGTTGTATCCCCTATCATCCATTTTTTAATTAACGCTAAATTAACAACTTTTGGTGATAATAATCTGTGAGGTACTTTGTTAGTGACTGTACACTTTTATTTTAAGTCAATTAATCAATTGAAAATCAATTGATTAATGATTCACCAACTTGCTCAAAGCTATTTATTCACTGAAGCTATTTCTCTTGCGTTTAAATATATATACATTTACTTCACAAAGTATATACATTTAATTTTGAAATTTTATACGAAGAGTGGAGGTCTGAAGGAAAGGGGAGTTATACAACAATAAGTAGCTCTCTGTTTCTATAGGAAAAGTTGTATATACATTTAATTTTATGTATAGAAACAAGCAAATAATGGATTTGCGAGTCGCTTCACAGAACCTTGTAACAATGTATAGAGACCAAATTTACACCGCCGCCCAAAATGCAGTACATAAAAAACAAAAACGGGCTACCTGCATCAACAAGCAACCCGTGTAATCAAAAAAAGTGAATGATGACTTAATTTTCTAACTTACTGCCATTTTCTAAATCATTCGCGTTGTGGCTAGGCGGCAAGTGAAGCTAAGCCCTATGAACACACACAAGTATGTGACTAGGGTTAGCGAATGAAGCCAACACCGCCACAGCACGAAGGGAGACGAAAATTTAATTTTCTAAATCATTCGCGTTGTGGCTAGGCGGCAAGTGAAGCTAAGCCCTAGGAACATACACAAGTATGTGACTAGGGTTAGTGAACGAAGCCAACACCGCCACAGCGCGAAGGATGACGAAAATTTTAGCCACCGAGATAAGCGCTGCGCACTGCCTCATTAGCCAATAACGCTTTCCCGCTATCTTCTAGCACTATGTGCCCATTTTCCAATACATACCCACGATCAGCGAGTTTTAGGGCTTGATTCGCATTTTGCTCCACGAGGAAAATTGTCATTCCCTCTTCCCGCAGCTGCTGGATAGTGTCAAATATCTGCATAATGATGATTGGCGCTAGTCCCAATGAAGGCTCATCCAGTAGCAATAATTCAGGTTGGCTCATCAATGCTCGTCCGATTGCCAACATCTGCTGCTCCCCACCAGACATCGTCCCTGAACGCTGAGTACGACGCTCATATAACCTAGGAAACAGCTTATACACTCGCTCAATGCGTTCTAGATATTGTTGGCGCGTGGCAAAAAAGCCGCCCATCGCAAGGTTTTCTTCCACTGTCATACGGGAAAAAACTCGTCGCCCTTCTGGCACAAGTGCAATATCTTCACGCATTATTTTTGAGGTCGGTAACTGAGTAATATCCACATCACGATACAATACTTGCCCTTCAGAGGCCCTTGGATCACCGCAAAGCGTGCTTAAAAGCGTGGTTTTACCCGCCCCATTTGCCCCAATCAGGGTGACAATCTCACCCTTTTGGATATTTAAGCTAATCTCATGTAATGCTTGAATTTTTCCATAATGAGCAGAAACTTTTTTAAATTCTAACATCAGTAAGCTTCCCCCAAATAGGCTTTAATAACATCAGGATGCTGGCGTATTTCACTCGGTGTGCCATTCGCCAATGGTGTGCCCTGATTGACGACGTAAATGCGATCTGAAATTCCCATGACCAGCTTCATATCATGTTCAATTAATAAAATTGAAACATTATGATGAGTCCGTAATTCGGCAATTAAATCATCCAAGTCATTGGTTTCTTTTGGGTTAAGCCCTGCTGCGGGTTCATCTAACATTAAAATTTCAGGGCGTGTCACCATACAGCGTGCAATTTCTAACCGACGTTGCTGGCCATAAGCTAAGTTACCCGCTTGCCGATTGGCAAATGGTAGTAAATCCACACGTTCTAACCACTTAACTGCATTGTCTAAAGCCTCAGACTCTGCGCGGCGAAACGCTGGCGTTTTCAAAAGCCCTGAAAAAATACCACTTTTTAAATGCTGATGCTGCGCGACCAACAGGTTTTCGATGACTGTCATTTCCTTAAATAACCGCACATGTTGGAATGTGCGGATCACACCAAGACGCGCAATAGCTTGCCCTGTTAGACCTTCGAGATGCTTTTCTCGATACAAAATCGTTCCACTAGTTGGCTTATAAAACCCCGTTAAACAATTGAAAATGGTTGTTTTCCCTGCACCATTTGGCCCAATCAGAGAAACAATTTCCCCTTGATTAAGGGTAAGCTCAACATTATTCACAGCAAGTAGACCACCGAAGCGCATGGTTAACCCGCTGACTTGTAATAAAGGCGTGGTTAATTGGCTCATACCCCCTCCCCTTCAGGTATTTTTTTCACCTGAACTTGACGGCGTTTCATCGGCAATAAGCCTTGCGGTCGCCAAATCATCATTAACACCATCAATGCACCCAGCAGTAACATGCTGTATTGGTTGAGGTCACGCATCATTTCCCTTGATACAACTAAGATAATCGCCGCTAAAATAACAGAGGTTTGTGAGCCCATTCCCCCCAGTACCACGATGGCTAAAACAAACGCGGACTCAACAAATGTAAATGATTCAGGGCTAATAAACCCTTGCCTTGCGGCAAATAACGTTCCCGCAAACCCCGCAAATGCGGCACTGATAGTGAATGCAGTGAGTTTGATACGCGTCGGGCTTAAGCCAAGTGAACGACATGCAATTTCATCTTCACGCAGAGCTTCCCAAGCGCGGCCTAATGGCATCCGCAGTAATCGATTGATCACAAATAGGGTTAAAACCACCAGCAATAAAGCGACAAAATAAAGGAAAATGATCCGATCGCCTGGATTGTAATCTAACCCAAAAAAGTTATGGAAAGTATCCCAGCCATCTTTTGCTGTTCGGCTAAATTCGAGGCCAAAAAACGTCGGTTTTGGCAATTGGCTGATCCCATTCGGACCTCCCGTAATCTCCGTATTATTCAGTAATAAAATACGGACAATTTCCCCAAAACCCAACGTTACGATGGCGAGGTAATCTCCCCTTAACCTTAGAACTGGAAAGCCCAGTAAAAAACCAGCCAATGCGGCTGTTAGCCCTGCTATTGGTAAGCTTTCCCAGAAACCAAAGCCATAATAATGGTTTAACAAACCAAAGGTATAAGCGCCAATCGCATAAAAGCCAGCATAACCTAAAACCAATAAGCCCGATAAGCCCACAACCACGTTTAACCCCAACCCTAACATCACATAAATAAGGGTTAAGGTGGCGATATCAACGCTTCCACGTGAAACAATAAATGGCCAAATGATAGCTGCGATAATGATAACAACAGCAAGAATTTTTTGCTTAGTCGTCGAGCCGTCAAAATCAGGGATCGACCACGCTTTTTTAGGTACACCTTGCCAAACCTTGCTTAAGGTTGGGCGAACCAATTGATAAACAAAAATGATCGCAATCCCAGCGATGATCCAGTTCCAACGAACAGAATCCCCCACGGTTACCACCAATTTCGTACCATCCAGCGCAAGCTGTAAGCCCATCATAAATAAGGCTAAAACAAAGAAGGTTGCCGATGCCACAATGGCATTAATCCAATTTTCTTTTCTCATACCTTTTCGACCTCCGGACGTCCCAGAATGCCGGTCGGCATGATTAACAGAACACCAATTAATAAACCAAATGACACAACATCCTTGTATTCAGTACTTAAATAAGCAGAAGTCATCGCCTCTGCAACTCCGAGGATCAAGCCACCTAACATAGCACCTGGAATACTGCCGATCCCACCTAATACTGCAGCAGTAAAAGCTTTCATTCCTGCCATAAAGCCAATGTAAGGATTGATCACACCATAAAATTGCCCCAATAAAACCCCTGCTACAGCAGCCATTGCAGCACCGATCACAAAGGTTAGTGAGATAACACGGTCAGTATTGATCCCCAATAAACTGGCCATTTTGAGATCTTCAGCACAAGCACGGCAAGCACGCCCCATTTTCGAATAGCGAATAAAAAGGGTTAATGCCAACATGGCAAGGAGCGTAACCACCCAAATAGTGAGCTGCATTTTTGTCACGGTTGCTTCAAAACCATCGCTTTCCCCTAATACCCACTGGCCTGTAATTAAGCTAGGTAATGCAAGATCGCGGGAGCCTTGAGACAAGCTGACATAGTTTTGCAAGAAGATTGACATTCCGATCGCTGAGATTAATGCGATCAGGCGTTTAGAATGGCGCACTGGCCGATAAGCAACTCGCTCGATGCTCCAACCATACGCACTGGAAACGATGATCGCCGCAATAAAGGCGGCTGCTACGAGGATCCAACCAACATCAATCCCTAGCATCATCAAGCCTGCAATCACGATAAAAGAGACGTAGCTCCCAATCATATACACTTCACCGTGGGCGAAGTTAATCATCCCAATGATGCCATACACCATCGTATAACCAATAGCGATCAACGCATAGGTGCTGCCAAGGGTTAATCCATTAAGAAATTGCTGAATAAAATAAAGAATTTGATCTGACATAAGACTTTCCTTTCGAACTGCTTGTCCTGAATAGAGAACAGAAGCCGGAAGCGAGTCAACTCACTTCCGGTTATTGTTCACTACGTTGGAACACTACTGGGTACTATTTTATAGGAGTGGAAGTCCCATCTTTGTGCCATTCAAACACACCAAATTCGAACCCTTTCAGGTCACCATTTGGTTGCCAGCTCAGTGTACCCATCACGGTATCTACTGGATTTGCTTTCAGATCTTTGACTAAGTCTTCAGGTTCAATGCTCCCTGTACGTTCCATTGCAGTGGTTAAACCTTGGATTGCCGCATAAGTTGTCCACACAAATGGCCCCGTTGGGTCTTCTTTTTTCGCTTTGATGGCATCAACAATTGGTTGGTTAGTTGCGACTTGGTCATAACGTTTTGGCAATGTCACTAACATCCCTTCAGATGCATCACCTGCAATGTTAGACAGCGAAGAGTTACCCACACCTTCAGGCCCCATAAAGCGAATATTCAGGCCTGCCTGTTTTGCTTGGCGTAAAATTTGCCCCATTTCTGGGTAGTAACCACCAAAGTAAACAAAGTCCACGTTCTCTTTTTTCAGCTTCGCGACTAAGGCAGAAAAATCTTTGTCTCCAGCCGTGACACCTTCAAACATCACTTCTTTCGTCCCTGCTTTATTGAGGCTTTCACGAACAGAACGCGCTAAACCTTCACCATATTGTTGTTTATCATGAACAACAGCGATACGTGACGGCTTAATTTCTTCAAGAATATATTTCGCTGCCGTAGGGCCTTGGTCAGAGTCCAAACCCGTTGTACGCAGCACCATTTGGTAACCACGTGTCGTTAAATCCGCATTGGTTGCCGCAGGCGTGATCATGATAATGCCTTCATCTTCATAGATATCCGATGCAGGTTGTGTGGAAGAGGAGCACAAATGACCAATAACATGGCGAATTCCGTCATTGATAACTTTGTTTGCAACCGCAACCGCTTGTTTCGGATCACATGCATCATCGTATTCAACGGCAACTAATGTGTTGCCATTGATCCCACCCTTTGCATTAATATCTGCAATCGCTTGGCGAGCACCTGTAAACTCCATATCACCATATTGTGCGACAGGGCCAGACATCGCGCCCACAACTGCTATTTTAATTTCCTTCGCCCATCCTGCTGAGCTGAACGCCATTGCGATGCAGCCCGCTAATAATGCTTTATTTATATTCTTCATTTTATCGTCCCCGTCTTCATGGTTCTGAGTGTTTGTGTTTGATTTATAATCGTTTATTATGGTTGACAGGTACAATGCCTGATATTTCAAAATACAGCGAATAAGGCTATATATTTCATGGTATTAAACAAGATAATTATGCTAAATAGCAAATGGATATGGTAGGTTATTACATTAGATGCAGAATAAAAAACTGATGTGTTTAAGTAGGTTTTTTGTAAATACTAGTGTTATATTCTAGTTAAATTTAAATTAATCCGAGTGAAACTCGGAAAATGCAGTCTGACAAAATTTTTCTCTCTAAAATCAAAAAATCGGTTACAGATCACTCTGGCAGGACGAGTAGCTGCAACCCTTGCAGGGAAACAGATAAAACATCATGAGACTCACTATTATCCCTTTGGTCAATCCTACTGAGCAGCAGTACCAAGACTTGGATAAAATCTGGCCAGACCAGAAGATTGATAAATGTGTACAACCGTTCGGTGAAATGCACTTAATTTATGCAGCCCGCTTTAATGATAGATTACTTGCCGCAGCAAAAGTCACCATCGACCAAAAACAAGGCATTATTGATGATTTTTGCGTGCGAGAAGTCACTCGTAGGCGCGGTGTTGGCCTTTATTTATTACAAGAAATACACCGAGCACACCCAGAAGTCATGGTATGGCAATTTAAGTTTAATCAGTTAGATGAAAAACAAGTTCAAGTCATGCATGCATTTTTAACCACTTGTGGATTTCACGCCACTTCACAGACTGGTGTATGGAAACTCATCGTAGGCCATTTAAATGAAATTAAATAAAATTCACCATATTGCGATTATTGCTTCCCACTATGAAGTCAGTAAAGATTTTTACTGCCGCATTTTAGGGCTGAATTTACTTAGTGAACATTATCGCCCTCACAATGACTCATGGAAGGCCGATTTAGCATTTGGTGAGCTCTATCAAATTGAATTATTTGGCTTTTCAAACCCACCAGCAAGGCCTAGTTACCCTGAAGCCGCAGGGCTTCGCCATTTGGCTTTTAGCGTTGATAAGTTAGATGAGTGGATTGCCTATTTAACAAAACAAGGCATTACATGTGAAGCGGTGAGGACCGATCCCTATACACAAAAACGATTTACGTTTTTTGCTGACCCTGATGGCCTGCCATTAGAGTTGTATAGTGATGAATAAATATGAAGTCTGCTGCAGTTAGCTGTATAATTTATTGATATGAGCATCTGCATTTATTCCCTCTTAGAGGCAATAAATGCAGATAACTTTAGGTGAAATGAACTACATTTCGTCGTCGTTTTCTTCCATCGCTAAACGCAATTTTTTCATTGCGTTTTTTTCCAACTGACGAACACGTTCCGCAGAAACACCGTATTTATCGGCTAATTCCTGTAATGTGGTTTTGTTGTCGTCATCTAACCAACGAGCACGAATGATATCTTGGCTGCGCTCATCTAATGAGTCTAGCGCATCCGCTAAACGATCAGTTGCATGGCTTTCCCAGTTATCATCTTCAATTGAGCCAGCAAAGTCAGATGATTTATCCTGTAAAAATAATACAGGCGCAACAGGGCCTCCGAAATCAGCACTGTCGTCGTCATCTGACATATCAAATGCCATGTCTTGCGCCGCCATGCGTGATTCCATTTCGCGGACATCTTTGGTACTCACACCAAGCTCTTGGGCGACCATATCGACTTCGTCTTGATTAAACCAACCAAGACGCTTCTTATTTTTTCTTAAGTTAAAAAATAATTTACGCTGCGATTTTGTAGTGGCAACTTTAACAATTCGCCAATTACGCAAAACATATTCATGAATTTCCGCTTTGATCCAATGCACGGCAAAGGAAACGAGGCGCACTCCCACTTCAGGGTTAAAACGGCGCACGGCTTTCATCAGGCCGATATTACCCTCCTGAATTAAGTCCGCTTGCGGTAAACCATAACCTGCATAACTACGAGCAACGTGAATAACAAAGCGCAAATGCGATAAGATCAGTTGCTTTGCAGCATCCAGATCGCCGTTATAATGCAGCCGTTCAGCAAGTTCCTTTTCTTCCTCAGCGGTCAGCATTGGGTAAGCATTAGCAGCTCGAACATAGGCTTCAATACTTCCTTGCGGAACAAGCGTTAATGATTGCATGTCTTTGGTCATTCAGATCCTCTATAAATATTAGGAATGAAATTTATTCGATGTTGATAACCATCATATAGGTTAACAATGAAAAAACGATATGCTGTAAACAAGTAGATAGTCTACCAGTTTCACCGCATTAAATAAATTATATACAAGAATTGTTAACGGTGGGTCAATATAGGACAAAACAATTCAGACTAAGTTCATTCTTAAAGTCAATATCTAATATAATCAAGGGCTAGGGTAATATAACCACCAATAGCCCTTACTGAAAATGACAAGAAAACAAACGGTTACTCAGGTGTAAAATGACGTAAATGTTGTAATGTGGCTAACCATGCCGCAATCCACCCCACCATCGCTGACAATAAAAGGATTAATAGGGATTCTTCCCAAAGTAACCCCTCAATATGAAATTGTGTGCCAAACACACTCGCGACTTGTGCCACACCACTACCTAGTTGCCAAACCAATAAGAAGGTCATGATCAGCGAAATAATCGCCCCCACACCACCGAGCACAATGCCGCCGTTTAAGAATGGCCGCATAATAAAACCATCTGTCGCACCAATTAATTTCATTACATTAATGGTGTCTCGCCTTGCGAAGATATTGAGACGAACACTATTACCTATCACTAAGAACAAAGACACAATCATGAGAAGACCAATGACTGAAGCTATTTTGCCCACCAGGCTCGTCAAGGCAGCAAGCCGCGCAAACCAGCTATCGTCCATACGTACTTCTTCGATACCATCAACTTGGCCGACTCTATCCCTTAATGTCGTTAAGACATCCGACCCTTCAAAATCAATTTTGGGTGTGATGATAGCCACAGCTGGTAATGGGTTTTCTTCTAGCATATCTAATGCGGTACTAAAGCCTGACCAACTGCGAAACTCGCTCATGGCTTGATCCCGTGATAAATAATTCACATGATCAACGCCTTCAAGTGATTGCAGCTGCGTCACGACATTTTGCCCACCTTGTTCATCAAGGGATTTATCCAGATAAACCGTAAGTTGTGGCGTCGGATACCACTGTGCCGCAGCTTGAGATACGTTTTTCCAAACCACATAACATAAACTTGGCAAAGTTAATGAAATCGCAATCACCATGATGGTCAAAAAGGTTGCCAAAGGCTGTCTGAGCATATCTGCCAGTGCATTCAACCAAGAATAACGCCATTGTTCGCGCCATCCCCCTTTGAGTGCCTTGCTTTTTGATTGCATTGCACGTTCAGGCTTGGCTCTTCGAGCATTTTTAGCCATGTTGACCTCCAAGCATCCGACCTTCACTTAATGTCAGAACACGGTAGTTACGGCGCTCAATCAACGCAACATCATGGGTTGCCATCAAAACCGTCACTCCCACACGGTTAAACTCTTCAAACAACCGCATAATCCCTTCCGATAATTCACCATCAAGGTTACCCGTTGGCTCATCTGCCAAGAGCATTGTCGGCTTATTAACCACTGCGCGAGCAATGCCCACACGCTGTTGCTCACCACCAGATAATTGAATTGGAAAGTTTTTTGCTTTGTCTAATAAGCCCACTTTATCCAATGCCGCAGAAACACGTCGACGAATATCTTCCGTGCTTGCACCAGAGATAATTAGTGGCATCGCAACGTTGTCATACACTGTACGGTCAAATAGCAGGTGATGATCTTGAAAAATCATTCCAATCTGCCGACGCAGAAAAGGGATCTCCCGATTTTTCAATCGACTAATATCATGACCATTAAACAGAATATGACCCGCACTTGGGCGCTCTATGCCGCAAATGAGTTTGAGTAACGTACTTTTACCTGCGCCTGAGTGGCCTGTTAGAAATGCCATCTCCCCGGGTTGTAGATGAAAATCAACCCCTTGGAGAGCTTGGCGGCCACCGCGATAAGCTTTACTAACGTGTTCAAAGCGAATCATCGAAAATTATTCCTCTCGGGCAAATAGGGCCTCGATAAAGTCATCGGCTTTAAATGGACGTAAATCTTCAATCCCTTCACCGATACCAATATAACGAATTGGAATACCAAATTGATCGGCAATCGAGAAAATTACGCCACCTTTTGCTGTACCATCGAGCTTAGTCAATGTTATACCTGTCAGACCTACCGCTTCGTCAAAAAGTTTCGCCTGACTCACCGCATTTTGTCCTGTGCTCGCATCCAGCGTTAACATAATTTCATGCGGTGCGCTTTCATCCAGTTTTTTCATTACTCGGACGATTTTCTTTAATTCTTCCATCAGATGTGATTTATTTTGTAAGCGGCCCGCGGTATCCGCAATCAACACATCTACACCTTTGGCTTGGGCAGACTGAATAGCATCAAAAATAACAGACGCTGGATCTGCACCTGTGTGTTGCGCAACAACAGCGATTTTATTGCGTTCACCCCAAACTTGTAATTGCTCTACCGCAGCAGCACGGAATGTATCCCCCGCAGCCAACATCACGCTTTTGCCTTCAGATTGATATTGGCGAGCCAATTTACCAATCGTAGTGGTTTTACCGACACCATTAACCCCAACCATAAGAATAACATAGGGTTTTTTATCTTCGATCACGAGCGGTTTATCGACTTTCGCTAAAATATCAGACATTTCCTCACGCAATTTACCATACAGCGCTTCGGCATCTTTGAGATCTTTACGGCTTGCATGAGCCGTGAGGTTGTCGATAATTTTACGTGTTGTCTCAACGCCAACATCCGCAATTAGCAACTGTTCTTCTAATTCGTCAAATAAATCATCGTCAATTTTCTTACCCGTAAATAAGCTAAGAAAACCTGACCCCAGATTTTGACGAGTTTTTAATAACCCTTTCTTCAGCCTAGCAAAGAAACCCTCTTTTTTCGGTTTTTCTTGCTCTTTTGATAAACTATTTTTTTCCTCTTCCAAACGAAGACGTTCAGCTTCTGCTTCTTCTTCAGCTAAA
>NZ_JAMPNZ010000017.1:0-47372 GCF_028479625.1 Providencia sp. PROV197 | reverse complement strand
GACTTAAGATGGTGGGTCGTGCAGGATTCGAACCTGCGACCAATTGATTAAAAGTCAACTGCTCTACCGACTGAGCTAACGACCCATCTAGATTTGATTTGTGTTTTAATGTGAGTAGTTAATGAAGTGGTGGGCGATAGCGGGCTCGAACCACTGACCCCCTCCTTGTAAGGGAGGTGCTCTACCAACTGAGCTAATCGCCCACTTCATAACTTGTACCACATTATAAATGATTGGTGGGCGATAGCGGGCTCGAACCACTGACCCCCTCCTTGTAAGGGAGGTGCTCTACCAACTGAGCTAATCGCCCAATCATTTATTTTTCATCGTCAACGGTGGTGGGCGATAGCGGGCTCGAACCACTGACCCCCTCCTTGTAAGGGAGGTGCTCTACCAACTGAGCTAATCGCCCCGTCGTCGATGGAGGTGCATTATAGGGATACGGAGTTCAGAGTCAACGCTTTTTCGATAGATTTTTTTCGTTCGTTGCAAAATTAATCAAGATGTTTCAATATTCGCCAGAAAAGCTGCCTTTTTAATCAATTACCTATATAATTTAGCGTTTATATTCTTTCATAAACAGAAAATAAATTTTCACTTCAGCTTCAATTTCATTTTTTGCCTCACTTTTCCATTTTCTTTTCTTGTATCTTCATAACTTGATTGAGGAATCACCACAGGATGATAGAATAGAGGCACATTTTAGCAATGCTGACAGACTTCACGCGTTTAAAGCTTCATACGGCACTATTATCTATTGTAATGTGTTGCATACATTAGCCTTCTATTTATTCAGCCGTGAACTCTTAAGCACTTCAAAAACAATGTTTTGCAATTAAGGCAATCTCGATGAGTAAAATCAAAACCCGTTTTGCACCAAGCCCAACTGGCTATTTACACGTTGGTGGTGCGCGTACCGCTCTTTATTCCTGGTTATTTAGTCGCCACAACCAGGGCGAATTTGTCCTGCGCATTGAAGATACCGACTTAGAACGTTCAACTCAGGAAGCTATCGATGCCATTATGGACGGTATGAACTGGTTGAATTTAAATTGGGATGAAGGCCCTTATTATCAGACCAAGCGTTTTGATCGTTATAACGCAGTGATTGACCAAATGTTAGAAGCTGGCACCGCTTATCGTTGTTTCTGCTCAAAAGAACGTTTGGAAGCTCTGCGTGAAGAGCAAATGGCGAACAATGAAAAACCTCGCTATGACGGTTGCTGCCGCGACCATGCGCATAACCACACCGCTGATGAACCGCATGTTGTTCGTTTCCGTAACCCGCAAGACGGTTCTGTGATTTTTGACGATAAAATCCGCGGCCCAATTGAATTTAGTAACCAAGAGTTAGACGATTTAATTATTCGTCGCACTGATGGCTCACCAACTTATAACTTCTGTGTTGTTATTGATGACTGGGATATGGAAATTACTCACGTTATCCGCGGTGAAGACCATATCAACAATACACCTCGTCAAATCAACATTCTAAAAGCACTAGGCGCACCAGTACCTGTGTATGCACACGTTTCCATGATTTTAGGTGATGACGGTAAAAAACTGTCTAAACGCCATGGTGCTGTAAGTGTCATGCAATACCGTGATGATGGTTATTTGCCACAAGCGCTACTGAACTATTTAGTCCGTCTAGGTTGGTCTCACGGTGACCAAGAAATTTTCACCGTTGACGAAATGAAAGAATTTTTCAGCCTTGATGCAATCAGCAAATCAGCAAGTGCATTTAACACTGAAAAACTGCAATGGCTAAATCACCATTATATCAATGCATTGCCTGCTGAAGAAGTGGCTGTGTACCTTGCATGGCATATTGAGCAACAACATATTGATACCCGCAATGGCCCTCAATTAGTTGAGCTAATTAAGTTACTTGGCGAACGTTGTAAGACACTGAAAGAAATGGCTGAATCTTGTCATTATTTCTATCAAGACTTTGAAGAGTTCGATGCAGACGCAGCGAAAAAACACCTGCGCCCTGTTGCTCGCCAACCATTAGAAGTGGTTAAAGAAAAATTAACCGCAATCACCGATTGGACCGCAGAAAATGTCCACCAAGCAATTGAAGCCACTGCCGCTGAATTAGACGTGGGAATGGGTAAAGTGGGTATGCCGTTACGTGTTGCTGTGACGGGTGCTGGCCAGTCCCCAGGCCTCGATGTGACCGTCCACGCCATTGGTCAAGCACGTTCTATTGCACGCATTGAAAAAGCCTTAGCATTTATTGCTGAACGCGAAGCTTCTGCACAATAATTTATGCCATTTCTGCCCTCATTTCTTGGGGGCAGTTTTTTCTCTCTTATTTCTATCCTTGCGTTGATTGCAAAATGCTCTATATTTCAGCAATTAAACGGAAAAGCCGATTATTTTATTGACACTCCTACCGAGCTTGAATATGATGCCTCCCGTCCAAAAGATTTTGATTGGGGCTATAGCTCAGCTGGGAGAGCGCTTGCATGGCATGCAAGAGGTCAGCGGTTCGATCCCGCTTAGCTCCACCATCTAATTCCCTGTTAGATGGCTCTAAATAACAAAGTCTATCGATTTGGGGCTATAGCTCAGCTGGGAGAGCGCTTGCATGGCATGCAAGAGGTCAGCGGTTCGATCCCGCTTAGCTCCACCATAATTTCCTTCTGCTTTATCTTTCATAAATCTAATAATTTCGAGCCTCAAAATACCCCTATTGTACTCAGCAGTATTCGGCGTATCCAACCTCAAACACTTCATAAGGAAAGCCTGTAAGCTCACGTTTTATCATCTATTACTGTGCTGTATAGCCACCATCAATAGGAATAAACGCCCCCGTTATAAAACTGCTGTCTGTTGATAATAAAAAAGCCACCACATTGGCGATTTCCTCTGTTTTTGCCATCCTCCCCATCGGGTGCGTTGATGCCATCCAATTTTGAGTATCCTGCGGTAACATCGCAATATTCGGTGTTTCAACATAGCCTGGCCCTACAGCATTAATCCGTATGCCTTTTTGGGCATTCTCTAATGCCGCTGAACGAGTGAGGCCTAACACCGCGTGTTTCGCTGCGGTATAAGGGGCTATCCCTGCTATCCCTGTTACACCATTGCAAGCGGATAAGTTTACTATTGCCCCACCGCCACTGCGATGAATTGCAGGTATGGCATATTTCAAGCCATGAAATGCCCCTGTAATATCCGTTTCAATCACGTCATGCCATGCTTCTAATGGATAATCTTCGATATTCACACCATGTGGACCTGTCACCCCCGCGTTGTTGACTAAGAAATGCAGTGCACCATATTTCATTTCTACCTGCTCAATCGTTGATTGAAAATCCTTTGCGCTTGCCACATCCATTTTTATTACACTAATACGCTCCCCTGTTGGTGTAATTTCCTGGGCTGCCTGCGTTAGTGCATCTTCATGACGTCCTGTCATTACGACTGTCGCACCCAATGAGTGTAGTTTTTGTGCAATTCCAAAACCGACACCTGTAGATGCCCCTGTTACCAATGCGATTTGATTTGTGAATTGTTGCATAGCCGCCTCAATTATAATTAACTTTAGTTAACTATAATTGATTAACTTTGGTTAATCAATGCCTCGTTTTCTGCCTAGCGCCAAGGTATACTTCAACTGTTGAATAATAAGGAAGAATTTTATGCCTAGTACCCTTGAAGACGCATTATCATTATTGCAATGCACACTTGTTGCTCGCCGTGTCAGTTTCACACCTGAGCAAATTACATGGGGACAATACGATGTACTGGAGATATTGAGGCTTAAAGGTGACTTAACACCAAGCCAGCTAAGTCAATCACTGGGAATTTCACGGCAAAATTTATCGAAGTTTTTGCGGGTATTAAAATCTTTTGAGTTTGTCGAACAATATCAGTCTGAAGAAGATAAGCGGGAATTGATCACCCACTTAACAGAAAAAGGGGCTCATTTTTTACAGCGTGCAGCAACAGGGCGAGCAGAAAATGCATTAAAAGTTAAAGCCGTATTAACGCAGCAAGAACAAGATATCTTTATTCAATTGAGCAAAAAAATTACTGCCGCTTTAGGGCATGAGTGATCTGATCACTTAGCCCGTTTTAATGGCTTTACAAGCCCTTCTAGCCCTTCAATTTTTAACCCAAGGGCCATTTCCATTAATTGGCCAAGACGCCCTGGTGGGAACTCTCCTTTCTTATAAAACCAAAGAAGGTATTCCTCAGGCAAATCAATCAAGATACAGCCTTTATATTTACCAAATGGCATATAGGTATTTGCCATATCGATAAGATCTTGCTTTTCCATTCTTGCTCCCATAAAAAAACGGCGTCCTAATGAACGCCGCTCTTAATTTAACACTTTTTTGCGAATTACAATACTAATCCGACAACCGCAGCGGATAAGAAGCTGACTAAAGTTGAACCGTACAGTAATTTCAGGCCGAAACGTGCTACTGTGTTACCTTGTTTTTCATCTAACCCTTTGATAGCACCAGCGATGATACCAATTGAAGAGAAGTTAGCAAATGACACTAAGAACACAGATAAGATACCGACAGAACGCTCAGATAAACCACTTGCAATAGCTTGTAAGCCATCCATTGCAACGAATTCATTCGTTACCATTTTAACTGCCATGATCCCACCCACTTGTAGGGCTTCATCCGCTGGGATACCTAAGATCCAAGCAAATGGATAAAATACATAGCCCAACATAGTTTGGAAATCGATACCGAAAATCGCAGAGAAAATACCGTTAATCATGGCAATCAGAGCGATAAAACCAATCAGCATGGCAGAAACAATAATCGCAACTTTAAACCCTGCAAGAATATATTCACCTAACATTTCAAAGAAGCTTTGGCCTTCATGCAGGTTGCTCATTTGAATGTCTTCTTCACCTTCTGGTGGGTACGGGTTGATTAAAGACAGCACCACGAAAGTACCAAACATATTCAGAACTAATGCTGCAACCACAAAACGCGGTTCCAACATCGTCATATATGCTCCCACGATTGACATGGAAACAGTCGACATAGCTGTCGCTGCCATGGTGTACATTCTGCGATCAGACATGCGGTTAAGCTGGTCTTTATAAGCGATAAAGTTTTCAGACTGACCTAGCAGCAATGAACTTACTGCGTTGAATGATTCCAGTTTACCCATTCCGTTAACTTTAGATAACACCGTACCGATGATACGAATAACGATCGGTAGAATTTTAACGTGCTGTAAAATACCAATTAACGCAGAAATAAAGATGATTGGGCACAGAACTTGTAAGAAGAAGAACGCTAAATTCCCTTCAATCATGCCACCAAAGATAAATTTTGTCCCTTCTGCTGCGTAACCGAGTAAGTGAGTAAACACCCCCGCCACACCGAGAACAAAAGATTCACCGATATTCGATTTTAAGAACAGATATGCTAATGCAATTTGGATAACAAGTAGTTGAACAACATAACGAGGACGGATCCCCTTACGGTTACTACTTGCTAAAATAGCAAGAGCGGCGATTACTACTAAAGATAAAACGAAATGCAGGATCGAGGTCATATGCGACTCCAACAAATTTAAGAATCAGTCTATGTGCATATTCTATGTAATAGACAACATTTAAATGAGACGGGCATCACATTAATATGAAAACAGAGTGGGTGTATTTTGCAGAAAGAAGAAGAGGATCACGTTTTAAATAGCAGAAAAGAGACAGATGACCTTTTCTGCATAGAAATTAAATTCAAAATTTAATTTAGGTCTAACAACCTATCAGTGACTTAGTCACCTCACCTAAGTGAAATAACTAAGCCAAATAGAATATAGTTCACTATTTAGTATTCAGCAAACGAATCAACTCATCCTCATCAATAACTGGAATACCTAACTCATTCGCTTTTGCTAATTTCGAACCCGCAGCTTCACCCGCAATCACCATATCGGTTTTCTTCGAAACACTACCTGCGACTTTTGCCCCCAGAGCCACCAGCTTATCTTTCGCCTCATCACGGGTTAAAATACTCATCGAACCTGTTAAAACCACAGTTTTACCTGCAAATGGGCTATCAATTTCTGCACTATTAATCACTTTGACTTCTGGCCAATGAATATTCGCTTTCGTGATTAAATCGTTAATAACTGCCTGGTTATGCGCTTCGTGGAAAAAATTCACCACATGTTTCGCAACCACATGGCCGATATCTTGCACCGTTTTTAAAGACTCTTCATCCGCAGCCATGACCGCATCTAGCGTTGCATAATGTGCCGCTAAATTAGCCGCGGTCGCCTCCCCAACTTCACGGATCCCTAATGCATAAATAAAGCGCGCTAACGTAGTTTGTTTAGACTTTTCGAGCGCATCAATCAGCTTTTGCGCAGATTTTGGCCCCATTCTATCCAAACCCGTCAATTTACCTGCGCTTAATTGATAAAGATCGGCTGGCGTTTTCACATATTCTTTTTCGACAAGTTGATCGATAATTTTATCGCCCATGCCATCAACATCCATTGCACGGCGAGACACAAAGTGTTTGAGTGCTTCTTTACGCTGCGCCCCACAAATTAACCCACCAGTACAACGGGCAACGGCTTCACCTTCAATACGTTCAATGTCTGAACCACAAACAGGGCACTGGGTTGGAAAGACAATTTCACGACTATCCGCAGGACGTTTATCCGCCACCACACTGACAATCTGCGGGATGACATCCCCAGCACGACGAATAATCACTGTATCGCCAATATGCACGCCAAGACGCTCGATTTCATCTGCATTATGCAATGTCGCATTACTGACCATAACCCCCGCCACTTGGACAGGCTCAAGACGTGCTACGGGGGTAATCGCCCCTGTTCGCCCAACTTGGAACTCAACGTCTTTCAATAAAGTAATTTGCTCTTGTGCTGGGAATTTGAAGGCTGTAGCCCAGCGCGGTGCGCGGGAAACGAAACCTAATTCCTCTTGAATCGCAATTGAATTCACCTTGATCACCACCCCATCGATATCAAACCCTAATTCTGGACGAATTTGTTCGATTTGGTGATAAAAATCCAGTACAGCTTGGTGGCCTTGGCGCAGTTGTACATAGTCACTGACAGGGAGTCCCCACGCTTTAAACAGCTGTAAACGTTCATAATGTGTATCTGGCAATGTACCGCCTTCAACTAGCCCAACGCCATAACAATAGAATGTCAGTGGCCTTTTAGCGGTAATACGCGGGTCAAGCTGTCGCAAAGAGCCCGCAGCAGCGTTACGTGGGTTAGCAAAAACTTTACCGTCGGTTCTACGCGCTTCTTCATTTAGTGCTTCAAACCCTTTTTGTGGCATAAACACTTCGCCACGAATTTCCACACGAGCAGGAATATTATCCCCCATTAAACGCAGTGGAATTGCACGAATAGTACGTACATTTGCGGTAATATTTTCCCCCACCGTTCCATCACCACGAGTAGCAGCTTGCACAAATTCACCATTCTCATACAACAAACTAACCGCCAAACCATCAAGCTTCAATTCACAGCAAAATGTGAGTTCATTATGGTTTTTTAAGCGATCTCTAACCCGCTTATCAAAAGCCAAGTAACTTTCTTCATCAAAAACGTTATCCAAAGACAGCATCGGAATTTCATGGCGCACCGTTTCAAATGCTGACAAAGGTGCAGCACCGACACGCTGAGTGGGGGAATCGCTGGTGATAAGCTCTGGGTTCATTTCTTCCAGTGCCTTCAAGCGTTGCATTAATTTGTCATATTCCGCATCAGGAATTTCTGGGGCGTCCAATACATGGTATTGATATTCGTGATGACGCAGCTGTTTTTTTAATTGGTCGATTTCGTTTTTGGTAGTCATGATCCACTCGTAAAGATAAAAAACCCCCAATCAAGGGGGCTTTGTAAAACGCTTGTTTAATTTAGTGTGTTTCTGATCCGCGCATGATACACCTCTATTTTTTGCGGTGTCAGCATCTTACGCTCATCATCTAGCACCACCCCGCCTGCATCGGATGCAATGCGCTGCGCCGCTTGTAACATCAGTTTAAAGTTTTGGCTCGCATCACCGTAGGATGGCACCATCATAAACATGGAAATACCTGGTGTAGAGAAATCAGCCATGGTTTCAGGGTCAAAAGAACCTGGTTTTACCATATTCGCTAAACTAAACAGCACAGGCCCAGTACCTGACGGGTTCACGTGACGGTGGAATATTTTCATTTCACCGAATTGGAATCCCGCTTGAAGAATACTTTGTAGCAAGAGCTCACCTTGTAATTCTTGCCCCTGATGCGCCGCTACATGAAGTACCAGGACTGTCTCCTTGCTATTTGTTGTAGCAGAATTTTTCTGTGGCTCAGTTTTCGTCTCAGTGTGCGGCGGTGTCTGTTCATGATGTATCGGTTGTGTCTCTTCTTGTAGATTGTGGGTGTCAATATGGGGCTCCGATGCATTATGGTGCACGGGTTGAGTATGTATTTCAGGCTCAGCCACAATATCATCATTCATGTTGATGGTGAGCTGCTCTGGCACATGCGGCTCTTGAATACGCAGAACAACAGGCTCATCATGAACAGGCTGCTCTGACGTAGCACTCATTTTAATTTCAGGTTCAACCGACGGTAATGGCTGTATATTAGGTTCAACTTGAGACTCATTTTTTACCGGATATACAGGCTCAGTCGCAGCGGGTTGAACAGGTACCTGCTGAGTTGATTGATTTTCAGTAAATAATGCAGAATCATCATAATTCGATGAATTCTCCTGCGTATCATTTTTTCTACGTTTTACAGGTCTATCGCGAAATAACTTTGAGCGCTCTTTACGGCTGGCCCATAAACCATGCAGTAATAAAGCGACAATCGCTATCGCACCTACGACCACTAATATTAGACGCAAATCCTGCATCGCTGCTATCTCTAGTTGATGAATGAAAGTGCCATCACGGCGGAAACTACCTTAAGATTATTTCTCAATTGCTCTAAGTGCAACCCTCAGAACGATTTTCTTACAAGAAAGAGAATATTCCGCTTTCGTTTGCTGCTTTTTTAAGCAAATAATGGCTAGTCAGCCTAAATTCATATCTATATGATACAAGGTCAACCGAAAAGGAGAGAACAAGAAGTATGACCCAATCGACATTTTCGCCACAAAAAGACCACTCTGGTTTTTATTATTTTACACAAGGGTGGCGACTCGTTACACGTCCTGGCATTAAACGTTTTGTGATTTTGCCCCTATTAGCAAACATTCTTTTCTTAGGAGGCGCATTTTGGTGGTTATACAGTAAGCTTGGTGGCTGGATTGACCAAGTGATGAGCTATGTTCCTGATTGGTTACAATGGCTTAATTATCTTATTTGGCCTGTTGCTTTGATTTCTATTTTATTGGTATTCACCTATTTTTTTAGCACCATTGCCAATATCATTGCAGCACCATTTAATGGTTGGTTATCCGAAAAACTCGAGGCAGAACTTACGGGGAAACCCGCGCCAGACACTGGTATGGCTGAGTTATTAAAAGATGTTCCGCGGATGATCAAACGTGAGTTTGTGCGTATTGGTTACTATTTACCACGGGCAATTGGCTTATTAATTTTATTTTTAATACCTGGTATTGGCCAAACTGTTGCCCCCATCTTATGGTTCCTATTTGGTGCATGGATGATGTCAATCCAGTACTGCGACTACCCTTTTGATAACCACCGTGTTGGTTTTAGTGAAATGAAGCAAGCTCTTGCTAAAGATCGCATAAAAAACATTCAATTCGGAGGTGTGGTCAGCTTGCTGATGATGGTGCCGTTTATCAACTTAGTCATCATGCCTGTTGCCGTTTGTGGCGCAACATTAATGTGGGTTGACCGCTATCGTAGCCGCTACGCACGTTATTAATCTCTCTTTGCGCAGGTTTAATCGCCTGCGCAGTTACCTATTTTCTTACGCTATTCTGCCTTGTTGCCCATTCTTTAGAACTATTGGATCTAAAATAGCCTTTTGTTATAAGCTTAGACCTAAATCATATTTGCATTAATCTGTTCTTCACGTATGTTGAATCCATACCCTATTTTATAGTGAACGCCAAATACTGTTTACTGGCTAACCGATTTTAAAAGGATACCCCATGAGCAAAATTTATGAAGATAATTCGTTGACCATTGGCCACACCCCACTTGTTCGTTTAAAACATTTTGGTAATGGCAATATTTTGGCAAAAGTGGAATCTCGTAACCCAAGTTTCAGCGTTAAGTGCCGTATCGGGGCAAACATGATTTGGGATGCAGAGAAAAAAGGTATCCTGAATAAAGACAAAGAGCTAGTAGAGCCAACCAGTGGTAACACGGGGATTGCTCTCGCTTATGTTGCAGCAGCGAGAGGTTACAAATTAACCTTAACGATGCCTGAAACAATGAGTATAGAGCGCCGTAAGCTATTAAAAGCATTAGGCGCTAACCTCGTGCTAACCGAGGGCGCTAAAGGGATGAAAGGGGCGATTGCTAAAGCAGAAGAAATCGTCAATAGCAATCCCAAAAAATATCTTCTGTTACAACAATTTAATAACCCTGCCAACCCTGAGATCCATGAAAAAACCACGGGTCCAGAAATTTGGGAAGACACGGATGGCAATGTCGATGTCATCATCGCAGGCGTTGGTACAGGCGGTACGATTACAGGGATTGCGCGTTACCTGAAAAAGACCAAAGGTAAAGATGTGACCATCGTTGCCGTTGAACCTGAAACTTCTCCAGTGATTACTCAAGCATTAGCAGGTGAAGAAATCAAACCAGGTCCACACAAAATTCAAGGTATCGGCGCAGGTTTTATCCCTGGTAACTTAGACCTCACACTGCTAGATAAAGTGATTCAAATCAGCGATGATGAAGCAATTAAAACTGCACGTGAGTTAATGGAAAAAGAAGGTATTCTCGCAGGGATTTCTTCAGGTGCAGCGATTGCAGCAGCAACAAAAATTGCCGCAGACCCTGCTTACACAAACAAGAATATTGTCGTGATTTTACCGTCTTCTGGTGAGCGTTATCTCTCCACTGTCTTGTTCGCGGATATCTCTGCCGAGTAGCATACTTTCGTTACACAATCGTTAAAAAAGCACCTCAAAGGTGCTTTTTTTGTGGCACGGATCAAAGTTTAGCACGGATAGGGATGATTTCTAATCTGGGGTTTAGTATTAAACATAGTAATTATTTCGCACCTCAAAATTAATCAAATTTTAGTCAAATGAACGTGCCTATTTAGATGTTTTTCGACTAACCTAATCATCGTTATTTTGAGGATGAAAAGTAAAAAGGATTGATACCGCACAAAGTAGGAAACCTTTTTACAAGTTAATAATCTAACTTATACGCAAACCTAGTCTATTTCATCTACAATTGGCTGGGTAATTAAAAAAACTAAAGTTATTGAGGAAATACTATGTTCCAGCAAGAAGTCACTATTACAGCACCAAACGGTTTACATACTCGTCCTGCCGCGCAATTTGTGAAAGAAGCAAAAGCATTCACTTCTGATATTTCTTTGATTTCTGGCGGTAAATCTGCGAGTGCAAAAAGCCTGTTCAAATTACAAACCTTAGGTTTAACGCAAGGTACTGTTGTGACCATCTCCGCAGAAGGCGAAGATGAAAAAGAAGCGGTTGAATATTTAGTTAAACTGATGGGCGAACTGGAATAATTTCGCACGCAAGAGAACGCGTTTCATCGATCTCATTCGCTGTCCCTGAATGATTTCATTCGGGGATATTTGCATAATCAATAAAACGCGCCGCAGTCTCTACAACATCAGAACTCCCAGCACTAACAGCAGTAAGGTAATATTATGATTTCAGGAATTTTAGTATCCCCAGGTTTTGCTTTTGGTCAGGCTTTGATCCTCAAAGAAGACCCTATCGTTGTTAGCACAAAAAAAATCGCAGACGATCAGGTCGAAAAAGAAATTCAACGCTTCATTGAGGGGCGTAATAAATCCGCCGAACAACTTAGTCTCATTAAAGAAAAAGCCGAAAAAAATCTAGGAGCCGAAAAAGCTGAGATTTTTGAAGGTCATATCATGCTGCTGGAAGATGAAGAACTTGAGCAAGAAATTGTCTCTTTAATCAAAGGCGATAAAAAAACAGCGGATGCCGCAGCCTATTCTGTGATTGAAGACCAAGCTCAAGCGCTTGAATCTCTTGATGACGAATACCTTAAAGAGCGCGCGGCTGACGTACGTGACATCGGCAAACGCTTATTAAAGAATATCTTAAATATTCCTATTGTTGATTTAAGCGCTATCAACCAAGAAGTTATTTTAGTTGCCGCTGACTTAACCCCGTCAGAAACCGCGCAATTAAACTTAGATAAAGTCTTAGGCTTTATTACCGATTTAGGTGGCCGTACCTCCCATACTTCCATTATGGCTCGCTCATTGGAGTTACCTGCAATTGTAGGGACTAGCGATGCCACCAGCAAAATTAAAAATGGTGATTTTATTGTCTTAGATGGCGTGAATAATACCATTCACCTGAACCCATCTGATGCAGAAATTGATAAACTCAAAGCATTCCGTGATGACTATCTGCAAGAAAAAGAAGAACTGGCTAAATTAAAAGATTTACCTGCTGTGACTCTCGATGGTCATCAAGTTGAAGTTTGTGCCAATATCGGAACTGTGCGTGATGTCGCAGGTGCTGAACGTAATGGCGCTGAAGGGGTCGGTCTCTATCGTACCGAGTTTTTATTTATGGATAGAGATGCCTTCCCTACCGAAGAAGAGCAATTCCAAGCTTACAAAGCGGTTGCCGAAGCAATGGGCAGCCAAGCCGTTATCGTCCGTACCATGGATATCGGTGGCGATAAAGACCTGCCTTATATGAATTTACCGAAAGAAGAGAACCCATTCCTCGGTTGGCGTGCTATTCGTATTTGTCTTGATCGCAAAGAAATCTTACACTCACAATTAAGGGCTATTTTAAGAGCGTCAAATTTTGGTAAACTGCGTATTATGTTCCCAATGGTTATTTCCGTTGAAGAAGTTCGTGAACTAAAAGCAGAGCTAGAAATGCTAAAAGCTCAGTTACGTGAAGAAGGTAAAGCCTTTGACGAAACAATCGAAGTCGGTGTGATGGTAGAAACCCCAGCTGCCGCTGTGATTGCGCGCCATTTGGCGAAAGAAGTTGATTTCTTTAGTATTGGGACGAACGATCTCACTCAATACACTTTAGCGGTTGACCGTGGTAATGAACTGATTTCTCACCTTTATAACCCAATGTCACCTGCTGTTCTAAACCTTATCAAACAAGTGATCGATGCATCACATGCGGAAGGGAAATGGACAGGCATGTGTGGCGAGTTAGCGGGTGATGAACGTGCAACCTTATTGCTACTAGGCATGGGGCTGGATGAATTTAGTATGAGCGCAATCTCAATTCCGCGTATCAAAAAATTAATTCGCAATGCGAACTTTGCTGATACTCAGGCCTTGGCTGAACAAGCACTTGCTCAACCAACCGCAGATGAATTGATGAAACTTGTAGATACCTTTATCCAAGAAAAAACGTTATGCTAAGAACAGCACATTAGTTCGGTCCCATACAAAACGATTAGGAGAAGGTCCATGGGTCTGTTTGACAAACTGAAATCACTAGTTTCGGAAGACAAAAGTAGCAGTGGCAGTATTGAAATTATCGCCCCATTATCAGGCGAAATCGTCAATATTGAAGATGTTCCAGACGTTGTGTTTGCAGAGAAAATTGTCGGTGACGGTATCGCCATCAAACCTGCTGGCAATAAAATTGTTGCTCCAGTAGACGGTACAATCGGTAAAATATTTGAAACCAACCATGCGTTTTCTATTGAGTCAGACGATGGTATTGAACTGTTTGTTCACTTCGGTATTGATACCGTTGAGCTCAAAGGTGAAGGTTTCAAACGTATCGCTGAAGAAGGCCAAGCTGTCAAAAAAGGCGATTTAGTCATTGAATTTGATTTAGCTTTGTTAGAAGAAAAAGCAAAATCCGTTCTGACCCCCGTTGTGATTTCGAACATGGACGAAATCAAAGAGTTAAATAAACTAACAGGGTCAGTGACAGTGGGTGAAACTGTCATTATGCGTATCAAGAAATAATTACTACGCATAATAACTGAAAAACCATCAGGTTGATAACCTGATGGTTTAATTCATTCTATTGTTTCCTTGTGATAGCCTGACTGCCACCTAAAAACAACGTGTTAAGAACCAAAAACCCCCGTTGATAAATAACGGTCGCCTCTGTCGCAAATAATAGCAACGATCACCGCTCCTGGGTTTTCTTTCGCCACGCGTAAAGCCCCCGATACCGCACCGCCTGAGCTCACTCCACAGAAAATACCTTCAAACCTTGCTAGCGCTCTCATCGTCTCTTCTGCATCTTGCTGATTAACATCCAGTACGCTATCCACTAATTCGCCATCAAAAATCCCAGGAAGATAACCAGGTGACCAGCGGCGAATACCTGGTATTTGGCTTTTTTCGGCAGGCTGTAAGCCGACAATATGTACGTCTTTTGATTGTGATTTCAAATAGCGGCTTACACCTGTAATCGTACCCGTTGTCCCCATACTTGACACAAAATGAGTAATTTTACCGTGCGTTTGTTGCCAAATTTCAGGGCCTGTTGTTTTAAAATGAGCAAGTGGGTTATCTGGGTTATTAAATTGGTCTAATACCTTCCCTTCCCCGTTTTTTTCCATCTCTTTCGCAAGATCTCGCGCCCCTTCCATTCCAATGGTGGTGCTGACCAAAATTAACTCCGCGCCGTAAGCTTGCATCGATGCTTGGCGCTCTTTACTCATATTTTCAGGCATTAACAGCTTTAATTTGTATCCCTTTACCGCAGCAATCATTGCCAGTGCAATACCTGTATTGCCACTTGTGGCTTCAATTAATGTATCACCTGGCTTAATTTCACCACGTTTTTCAGCTTCGCTGATCATGGAAAAAGCCGCTCTGTCTTTTACGGAGCCAGCAGGGTTGTTGCCTTCGAGTTTTACCCAAATTTCAGTATCAATCCCTTGCGTCAAACGCTGAAGTTTTACTAATGGGGTGTGGCCAATAAATTGTTCCAGAGTTGACACTTTCGCATCCTTATAATTTTTATTTATCACTTAGAATTAATAGAAATAAGATATTACCCCAATAAGCCTATGAGTGAACATGAATTCTCTTCATATTATTATTAGAAAAATAGATTATCTTTATTACCCATAATGATATAGCTAATTGATATATTATATTACAATAAGTTTATAGAATTGTCAGCTATATCTCTTATTTTAATGATAAATAAAATACTTATATATCAATTAATTAAAATTAAAATACGACAGGTGAAACCCATTGCCAATAATCAAAGAATGGGCTAGTGGAGGGCGATATACATGGCAAAAATAATAGAAAATAACACCAATAATGTTTAACTTATTGGCGTTATAAATAATGGAAAGCTATATTCACGCGCTTTGTGCTAATTGTGGAAAAACTAATTCAGTATCACCTTGATATATTTTCGCTTCTTGGCTGCCAAGAAAATAGTGTTCACCACGCTTAGGAATTGTCGAATTGGATTGCCAAATCACAGATAATGGGCCATTCCCCCACCCTATCGGTTGTACCGTCAATTGCCAAAAGTGCCCTCTTGGACCTGATTCGGTCACCCTAACTGGCAAACGATGCTGTACATCCACTTCAGGTCTCAATGAAACATCCCATGGGCGTAAAAAGACATCCACCTCACCTTGATGGGCGCTAGTATGATTTAACGAAAATTCGTAACCATCAATCGCTAAGACCGAGCCTTTTATCTGTGCAGAAATCTGATTAACTTCCCCCATAAACTCCAGTACAAAGCGGGTTTCTGGGCGCTGCCAAATATCATTTGGTGTGCCGACCTGCTCAATGTGCCCTTGACTCATGACCACAATTCTATCCGCAACTTCCATAGCTTCTTCTTGGTCATGCGTTACAAACACACTGGTAAATTTAAGCTCATCATGTAATTGACGTAACCAGCGGCGCAGTTCAATACGCACCTGTGCATCTAACGCGCCAAAAGGCTCGTCTAATAGTAAAATTTGCGGGTCAACCGCTAATGCACGCGCTAACGCAACACGCTGTTTTTGCCCACCAGAAAGTTGCGCAGGATAACGCGAAGATAGATGGGCTAATTGCACCATCTCCAGTAATTGCATCACCTTTTGCTTAATCGCTTGGGATGAGGGTCTTTGCTTGCGTGGCAACACCGTTAAACCAAATGCCACATTATCGAATACGGTCATATGGCGAAATAACGCGTAGTGTTGAAAAACAAAACCAACATGTCTGTCTTTCGCATGAATTTGACTCACATCTTGCCCGTGAAAACGTAGTACGCCCCCACTTTGCTGCTCAAGCCCAGCAATAATTCGCAGTAAGGTGGTTTTTCCTGAACCTGAAGGGCCTAATAAGGCCACCATTTCACCCGATGCAATATCCAGTGAAATATCGTTGAGTACTTGGGTTTTCCCAAAGAACTTGCCGATTTTTTCAATTTCAATACTCATGTTTAATGGACTCCTGATTCAGACTGCTGACGACTTAAATGCCACTGCAATGCGCTTTTAAGAATTAGCGTAATAATGGCCATGAGCGCAAGAATAGCCGCAGCAGTAAATGCACCGACCGTGTTATAGTCCTGATGCAATAATTCAACTTGTAACGGTAACGTATAAGTTTCACCGCGAATAGCACCTGAAACGACGGATACCGCACCAAACTCACCAATCGCCCTCGCGTTGGTTAACACAACACCGTATAACAGCGCCCAGCGAATATTTGGTAATGTGACGCGCCAAAACATTTTCCAGCCTGATGCACCAAGCAATACCGCAGCTTCATCTTCTTGGCTGCCTTGGCTTAGCATCAATGGAACCAACTCTCTCACCACAAATGGACAAGTCACAAATATGGTGACTAATGCCATACCTGGCCATGAAAACATCACTTGAATATCAAAACCTTCAAGCCATCCACCAAGCCAACTGTTTGAACCATAAAACAGTAGATATAATAGCCCCGCTACCACAGGTGAAACCGCAAAAGGGATATCCACTAGTGTGAGTAATAATTGCCGCCCTGGGAATTGAAAGCGTGTCACCAACCACGCCATCATCGTGCCAAAAATCAAATTAACAGGAACCGTGATCAACGCAATTAATACAGTTAATCCAATCGCATGAAGCATATCTGGGTTAGATAAATTAAGTAGAACTTCACCAACCCCTTTTTGAAACGCCGTAATAAAAATCCAAATAATGGGGATCACCAGCAATAAGATGGCAAAGAAAACACCTGCAGCGATGAGAAACCATTTACCCCAATTAACGGGTGACCGTTGGGCGGTTTGTAGCGGAGTGATTTGCGCCATTATTTCCCCCCCAGTCGCTTACCAAAACGACTTTGTACTAAATTAACGCTGAATAACAAGAGTAGTGAAACCGCTAAAATAACCGATGCAACCGCACTTGCCGCAGGGTAATCAAATTGCTGTAATTGACTGAAAATCATTAAAGAAACCACTTCTGTTTGCCAAGCAATATTTCCTGCGATAAAGATAATTGCACCAAATTCACCTAGGCTACGTGTGAATGACAAAACGGTTCCTGCAAGCAATGCAGGGGAAAGCTCTGGCATGATCACACGACGGAAAGTTTGCCAGCGACTGGCTCCCAGTGTTTGTGCCGCCTCTTCATATTCTGGCCCCAGTTCTTCCAATACAGGCTGAACGGTACGCACAACAAAAGGGATACTGGTAAATGCCATAGCAACAGCAATCCCCAGCCAAGTATTCACGACTTTGATATCAAACTGGTGGAGATATTGGCCATACCAACCTGATGTCGCAAACAAGGTAGCCAATGTTAACCCTGCTACTGCGGTTGGCAATGCAAAGGGTAAGTCGACTAAACCGTCTAATAATGTTCTGCCTGGAAAGCGATAGCGCGTTAAAATCCATGCCAATAACAGGCCAAATACCGCATTAAATAAGCTTGCCACTAAAGCAGACAATAATGTCACTTTATAAGCTGCAACCACTTGTGGATAGCTAATCACCGACCAATATTGTTGCCATGTCATCTCCGACAGTTGGATCACTAACGCACTCATGGGTAGCAGCAAAATCAAACAGGTATAAAATAAGCTGCTACCCAACGTCAGGCCAAAGCCTGGCAAAAATCGCTTCCCAGATTGATTCATTAACGGCGCCCTTGTGCCATTAGTTCGTCAAACTCTCCTCCCGTTGAGAAATGTATATCCATGACTTTTGGCCAGCTCTCAAATTGGGATTCAACGGTAAATAATTTTGTTTCTGGGAATTTGCTTTTGTTCGCTTCCATCACCGCTTTGTCATTTACACGGTAATTAAAGTTAGTAATAATTTCCTGCGCTTGCGGGCTGTATAAATAATTTAAATAGGCTTTAGCGACATCTTCCGTACCATTTTTTTGCACATTTTTATCCACCCAAGCCACTGGAAACTCCGCCAGAATATCCACTGGTGGCACAATAACTTCATAATCGGATTCACCGTATTGTGAACGGATATTGTTAACTTCGGATTCAAAACTTATCAGTACATCCCCAAGACCACGCTCAATAAATGAGGTTGTCGCACCACGACCGCCTGTATCAAACACTTCCACATTTTTGAGGAACTGTTTCATCTGTTCGCGTGTTTTTGCTGTATCCCCTTTATTTTCTTGGTTAAATGCTCCCCAAGCGGCAAGGTAGGTATAACGGCCATTTCCAGATGTTTTAGGATTTGGAAAAATTAATTTCACATCACTGCGGACAAGGTCATCCCACGTTTTAATCCCTTTCGGATTATCTTTACGCACTAAAAAAGCCATTGTGGAATAGTAGGGTGAGCTGTTATTCGGTAAGCGAGACTGCCAATCTACAGGGATCAAATTCCCTTTATCATGCAAAATTTGTACATCAGTCACTTGGTTATAGGTCACCACATCTGCTCTTAACCCCTGCAAAATCGCCAGGGCTTGTTTTGATGAGCCAGCATGCGACTGCTTGATAGTTAATTTGTCATCGGGGTGAGCCTCATTCCATTGTTTTTCAAACGTTGGATTCAACGCTACAAACAATTCACGAGCAATATCATATGAACTGTTAAGGAGTTCAGCAGCGAATAGGTGCGGACTTCCTAACAAAGACACGGTCGCTAAGCTGGCTAAAGCTGTTTTCTTAAAAAAAGTTGTTTTCATGTCATTCCCATTCGTCACTAAACCAAAATATCTGTATGACTCCACTGTAGCGGTTTTGGTTATAACTGGATAGCTATCAATCAATTTTTTATATATCAAATTGGAATAACAAAGAAATAGAGGAAATAAGCACTAAAATATTATTAGCTATCAAAGAGTTAAACACATGAAACCTGTTCAATGATGGAAGTAAAACTAAAGAAAAGGAAATCGCCGCATCCGTGCGGCAAGGAGTCATCTATAATGCAAGCAATGTTTCAATTGAAGGTGCGTAGTAATAGCTACCAGAAACCGCTTTAGTCATACGTAGAAGATCATCGTATTTACCGTCTTTTTCACCGAACATACTTAACAGTTGCTGTTCAATATTGTGTAATTTTGCACAATAGGCGATGAAAAATAGCCCGTGCTTACCGCTTGCTGTACCATATGGCAAGCTATGGCGCATCACTTCAAGCTCTTCACCGTCTTCTTCAATCACTACACGAGAAACGTGGGAAGTGATGTTTCGTGCATCTTCATCCAGTTCGACGCTATCTTTCTTCGTGCGGCCAATCATTTTTTCTTGTTCATGTTCAGAAAAACGATCCCACTTTCTTAAATCGTGCTCATAGCGTTGAACTAAAACGTAGCTTCCGCCTTTATCATTTCCTTCATCAATAAGAGTGACTTCAGCGATCTCTTCACCTTGTGGATTTTCAGTACCATCAATAAAGCCGCTTAAATCACGATCGTCAACCCAACGGAAACCATGAATTTCTTCAACTACGTTGATAGACTTACCAAATGCTTTCAATGCCGCTTGCGCTAAAGAAAAGTTGATATCATGACGCAGGGATTGAATATGAATGAACATATCTCGTTGAGTTGCAGGTGCTAAACCTTTACCTAAAGGCCGAAATGGCTTTAATTCAGGTGCACTATCTGCACGCCCCATTTGCTTCCACGCATCAGAGCCGAATGCAATCACTGCACCAAGGCGATCATCTGGGTATTGTGCTTGTAATTTTGTTAAAGCATCGATAAAGTTTTTGCAACCCGCTTTCACTTCATCCAGCGAACCTTCTTGCATCAATGCTTCAATAAAAATACCGAAACGACTATGTTCTTTCAAAATACCACTTTGAGAATGAGACATACGGTAAACCTCGTAATATGAATATGTTATCTAACCTATCTGTTATCTAGGACGATATCGCTATCCTACCTTATCGTCATGTTCTTCACCTTGTTTTAACGCAAGGCTTTATAGGTTTCGTTCTCTATTATAAGAAAGATAATTTAACAAAGGGGAAATTTCTTTAAGAAACTTAGTAGAAAAAATACCTGAGAGATAAAAAAATACCGTAAATGATTTAGCCACTTACGGCATTTTTAGAAAAAAGATTATTTATGCCAAAGGATTTGAGATATTTCCCACTCTTTTAGGTCGTTATCTGATGGCATTAAATCCTCAGGCCCCTGCCATTTACCTGTAAAACGATACACCACTTGGCTAGATTGTGGCGAATTACATTCCACGGTAGGGACGTTGTCTATGCGCTCACCTACCCCACAGACACCAAAGGCTTTTTCATAAATATCGCTAAATGGTGTACCAATTTTTGGCCCCCATTCCGTCACCACATTCGGATCACTCACCACAATCCGTGAAACATAACCATGCTCAGGGCCAATAATTTCAACTTTGACTTTATCGTCATCAATACCTTGAAAAACCGTGACGACCTCGCCATTTTCCATTTGCATCCCATTACGGATGGAATAACGGTCATTCAGTTGTTGTTTAATGGTATCAGCCTGCATGGGTGTAAAATTAGTCACTTGTCCAAGACCAGAACTGGACACCATTAGTGGGCTACTAAACCATGTTGATGGCGAAAAAACTTTGAACCCGGCACAGCCAGATAACATTAATACCGTACCTAAAAGGGAAACTTTTAATACTGGGGCAAGCCATGTCTGGCTATTTAGATTTGCATGTTGGGACATATCATCCTCTTTAATTCGTCGCATAATGCATATTGTGACAATCTATTTGCCGAAACATTCAAACCAATGAACCAACAAATAGCAATTAACTTAGAAATCCGTTTCGTGGGTTAATTTTTTCGAGTAAATCAGGCGTTCAGGTTGTTCTTCTTCATACTGCATTTTTTCAAACATATAGATAGCAGCATCAAATTCTTCACTCACTAATAATTCTATTCTACCGCATCCACGGGCAATCAATTTCTTTTCGAGACGACTCACTAACGCATTTGCAATGCCACGACCACGGTAATCAGGGTGTACGGCAAGATAAACGGCGGTGCCACGAATACCATCATAACCGCCCATAATAGTGCCGACCACTTCCCCAGTTACTTCAGCAACTAAAAACAAGTCTGCACCACATTGTAATTTACGTTCGATGTCGAGTTCAGGATCGCCTGAAAATTCATTAAGAGAACAGCGCTCCCATAATGTCAGCACCTCTTCATAATCACCTTGGCGGAAGATCCGTATTTCCATAACATTTGCCCGTTTAAACTAATCTTCCTGCCATTATCACTGGTTTTACAACACAATCAATATTCAATATGCCTTTTTTAGCTTAAAGGAGTATACTTTAAGCATTATTTTTTCCCTTTGGTTTTATTAAAAAACAATGAATTACCCTGATATTGATCGTGTAAAAACCTATTTGCAAAACTTACAAGAGACTATTTGCAAAAAAATCACTGAGCTAGATGGTAAGGAAACCTTTCTAGAACAAACATGGGAGCGCGCTGAAGGCGGTGGTGGTCGTAGCCGTGTTTTAACAAATGGCGCCCTCTTCGAACAAGCTGGTGTAAACTTTTCGCACATAAAAGGCGAGCAACTTCCAACCTCAGCATCAGCACACCGTCCTGAACTTGCTGGTCGTAGCTACCAAGCCATGGGAGTTTCGCTTGTTATTCACCCATTAAACCCGTATATACCAACCACTCACGCCAATGTGCGCTTTTTTATGGCGGAAAAAGAGGGAGAAGCCCCTGTTTGGTGGTTTGGTGGCGGGTTTGATTTAACGCCATATTATGGTTTTACTGAGGATGTTGTTCATTGGCATACTGTTGCACGCGACTTATGTCTCCCCTTTGGTGAAGATGTTTACCCAAAATACAAGCATTGGTGCGATGAATATTTCTTTTTAAAACATAGAAATGAGCCTAGAGGTATTGGCGGTTTATTCTATGACGATCTCAATCAGGGTGGTTTCGAGCACTGTTTCAACTTTACCCAAGCTGTTGGCGATGGTTTTTTACACGCTTATGTGCCAATTGTTGAAAAACGAAGAAACTATTCATGGGCTGAACAAGAGAGGCAGTTTCAGTTATATCGTCGTGGCCGCTATGTAGAATTTAACCTTGTTTGGGATAGAGGTACATTATTTGGTTTACAAAGTGGTGGTCGAACTGAATCAATTTTAATGTCAATGCCTCCACTTGTTCGCTGGGAGTATGACTATCATCCTGAACCAAATAGTCCTGAAGAAAAGCTCTATACTGACTTTTTAATTTCAGGTAAAGAGTGGTTATCACCATAATTAATAATATTCACTTATAGAGAAAGGTAGAAAAATTATATTTTACCTTTCTAACAAAATGCAGCAGTCATTAACTTAGTTCCTTAGATATCATATAGTTACAATTAAAACATAACCGATTATGATTCCATCTCACCCAATTGAAATGGAGTTATATCATGAGTCATATCCTTGCCCGTTCATTATTATCCCCATGTTTAGTTTCTAATCTCATCACTGAAAATGATTCGGCTGAGCTGAAATCAACACTGATACATATCAATGATATGATGACCCGTGTCTATACCGATGAAGAAGTCCAACGCCAACGTAACTTGCTATCCCATTGTAAAACGAGTGCTGATAGTCACTATAAGCGTGTTATTCGCGATGCCCAACAACTTGTTGCACACAGCAGCCACACACACTCTGATCTCCCAATTTGCCAACTAGATGAACTGTCAGATGATGAGCACATGCTCTATGACGACTATAAAGTTGTAATGAGCGAAGGGGATGCCAAAGCGCCATCAAAACCTGCAGGGCATGTTTTTGATTCCATCGGGACTATTCGTACATTTTTTAAGGAGAAATTAAATATTGGTCAAATGTTTGGCTGTGCTGCTAATATCAATGCGATTATTCATTTTGGAACAAACTACTCCAATGCATTCTGGGATTCTCAAGCTATTTTCTTTGGGGATGGAGATGGAAAAACTTTTGGCCCATTCTACAATGACATTGACATAATCGCACACGAACTGGCTCATGGCTACATTAGCTCAGAAGCTAACTTTAACTATATTTTTCAATCTGGTGCACTTAATGAATCTGTCGCTGACGTTATTGGTATCATGGTCAAGCAATACGTCAACAATGAAAGTGCCACCACATCCAACTGGCTACTCGGGGAAAACCTTTTCATTAATAAAGTGAAAGCACCTGCTCTTCGTTCTATGTCTAAACCTGGCACTGCCTATTATTTTTCAAAATACAATAAAGACCCACAAGTTGCTCATATGCAAGATTACAAGGACTTACCTTATACCGTTGATAACGGAGGAGTACATATCAATTCAGGTATTCCAAATCGTGCATTCTATTTATTAGCCACTGAGTTAGGTGGGAATACTTGGGATGTTGCAGGGAAAATATGGATCGCAACCGTTTCTGATCCTGTGATTACGGCAAAGTCTAACTTCAAACAGTTTGCAACAGCCACAGTGAATAATGCACGTAAGCTATTTGGCGAAAAAGTTGCCTTACAAACACAAAAGAGCTGGGAAGATGTTGGTCTGATACTCGATAATAATGAATCGCTCACAGCACAGTAACGCATTAAAATACAGTTAGTTACCCATTAGTTTTACGTTATTTACATAAAAAGGCCGATGTTTAAGCGAATTCAATGCCCAATATTCAGCCTTATATTGCAGTCTATTTTTAACTAAGCCCACACGTTAACGTTTTTTCTTTTTACGACCTGGTTGTGTAAATTTTTTACGTGTAGGGTTTTCTGGTTTTGCCTTGGGTTTACTCCCTACGTTTTGCTTCGCCCCATTATTGCTCTTACTACTTGCTTGTGCTTTTTGTATTTTTTTTGGCTTAATATCTGATTCTGATTTCTCCATCATATCAAATAGTTCGATAAGCTCATCATCGGTTAAATCCCGCCATTCACCTACAGGTATTCCTGCTAGTCCCACATTCATAATACGAATACGTTCAAGCTTAGTCACTTCAAAACCAAAGTGCTCGCACATACGGCGAATTTGACGGTTAAGCCCTTGCACAAGGGTAATACGAAAAACAAATGGTGCTTCTTTTTTGACCTTACACTTTTTGGTCATTGTCCCTAAGATAGGAACACCTGCCCCCATGCCACGGATAAACTCATCGGTAACAGGTTTGTTGACCGTCACAAGGTACTCTTTCTCATGGGAGTTACCCGCACGCAAAATTTTATTAACCAGGTCCCCATGGTTGGTCAAAAAAATCAGCCCTTGAGAATCTTTATCTAATCGCCCAATCGGGAAAATACGCGTACTGTGATTCACATAATCAACAATATTATCTTTCTCACCACTTTCTGTGGTACTGACGATCCCCACGGGTTTATTGAGGGCAATAAGAATTAAGTCATCTTCATTACGCGGCTCAATCAATTGACCATTCACCTTGACCACATCACCTGCAAAAACTTGGTCACCAATACCTGCGCGTTTCCCATTAATAAATACATTACCTTGCTCAATATAACGGTCAGCTTCGCGCCTTGAGCAAATACCACTTTCGCTAATATATTTGTTTAGACGCGTAGAAGAACGAGTATCCATAAATTCCCTCAATCATTTATGCCCCGCCGACGCCATGATTATGCGTTATTGGCCACACGGGTTTGCGCTTTAATCGCTAAATTTGTCAAAAAGTAATATAACAAAAAGCCGTAACAGGTTGATGTGTTACGGCTTTAACGTCCATTAAGGCTAAAATGCCTTAATGACAGACTAACGTTTTTTCAAATGCTGCATCAAACGCTTACGCTTACGTAATTGTGTTGCTGTCAGCTTATTTTTCTTATCCGCATAAGGGTTTTCACCCTCTTTAAACAGAATACGGATTGGTGTTCCCATTACTTGTAATGAACGGCGGAAATAGTTCATCAAATAACGTTTATAGCTGTCTGGTAAATCAGATACTTGGTTCCCGTGGATCACTACAATTGGTGGGTTATGCCCCCCTGCGTGAGCATACTTCATTTTCACGCGACGGCCACGGATCAACGGCGGTTGATGCTCATCTTCTGCCATTTTCATGATACGGGTCAGTAGCGCGGTACCAACACGACGAGTTGCGGATTCATACGCTTCTTGAACAGATTCAAATAAATTACCCACACCACTGCCATGTAGCGCAGAAATAAAGTGAATACGCGCAAAATCAACAAAACCCAGACGCAGTTCAAGCATATCCTTTACATGTTCACGATCTTCAGGCTTCATGCCATCCCATTTGTTGACCGCAATCACCAATGAACGTCCCGCATTCAAGATAAAGCCCAGTAAAGACAAATCTTGGTCAGAAATACCTTCACGTGCATCAATGACTAATAAAACGACGTTAGCATCTTCAATGGCCTGCAAGGTTTTGATGACAGAGAATTTTTCAACCGTTTCCGTCACTTTTCCGCGCTTACGTACACCAGCCGTATCAATGAGAATATATTCGCGCTCATCGCGTTCCATTGGGATATAGATACTATCACGCGTAGTGCCAGGCATGTCGAATACAACCACACGTTCTTCACCTAAAATACGGTTTGTTAACGTTGATTTACCGACATTTGGGCGACCAACAATGGCTAATTTAATTGGTAACGTTGTTGGGTCAAAATCATCTTCTTCGTCTTCTGCGAGCTCACCTTCGGCTTCTAACGCCGCCCAATAAGCCGCATTTTCCTCTTCTTCCGTTAACTCAACGTCTTCTTCATCTTCACCAATAAACGGTTTCAATGATTGTTCGATTAATTGAGTGACACCACGTCCATGGGATGCCGCAATGGGATGGATTTCACCTAAGCCAAGAGAATAAAAATCACCAATTGCCGTGGTAACATCAATACCATCCGTTTTATTGGCAACTAAATAGGTTTTTTTCTTACGGCTACGTAAGTGTTTAGCGATGCCTTCATCCGCAGGCATTAAGCCTGAGCGAGCATCTACCATAAAGAGTACGATGTCTGCTTCTTCAATGGCTTGCAAGGACTGCGCCGCCATGTGTGTTTCCACACCTTCTTCAGTCCCATCGATACCCCCCGTGTCGATAATAATGAATTCATGCCCTTCAACTTCAGCACGCCCATATTTACGGTCACGAGTCAGACCAGGAAAGTCCGCTACTAATGCGTCACGGGTACGGGTTAAACGGTTAAATAACGTGGATTTTCCTACGTTTGGACGCCCTACCAGCGCTACGACGGGTATCATTCTTAGATGCCTCACAACTTTAATTAACTAAGGAATTCTGAGGCTTAAACTCAGAAAACAAAAAAACGAAACGGCTCCTGTTATCAGGAACCGTTTATTTTATCGGTAAAATGGCGGTTTGTCAGGAAATTAACGCGTTAACAGATAAACTGTTCCGTTTTTCGCCTGAACCATCAGCTTATCACTCGCCACAACAGGTCGAGCATGAATACCAGAGCTATTCAATTTGTTTTGTGCAACAAAGCCGCCAGTGTTCATATCTAACCAGTGTAAATAACCTTCTTTATCACCAACAACGAGGTAGCCATTATACATTTCTGGTGCAGATAACCCACGGTTTAGCAGCTCTTCTTGCGTCCACAGAGTCACGCCATCACTTTTACGCACAGATAATACACGATCATTTTGGTCTACCAGGTATAAGTTTTCACCCGATAAAACCATGTTATTCACAGAACCTAATTCGCGTTTCCACAGAATTTGGCCAGAGCGCATATCTAACGCAGCTAATGTGCCGTTATAGGCAATTGCATACACTTTACCATCATCAATGATTGGCGACATGTCCACATCATTCAAACGACCGATTTCAGTTGAGCTGGTCACTTGTGAAATACGTTGCTGCCAAATCAGCTGGCCTTGAGATAATAAGACAGCACTGACACGACCGTTATCACCACCCACAATTGCGGCGCCAAAGGCCACTGCTGGCGCTGATTCACCACGTAAAGACAGTGATGGCGTATCCATATTCACGGTCCATTTAATTTCACCGCTGTTTACATCTAGCGCCTGCAACTGGCCATTACTGGTGTGAATCATCACTAAGTCGTTACTAACGGTTGGCTTAGATAGCGCTTCACCAGCAACTTCTACATCCCAAACAACTTGGCCATCTTCTTTGTTCAACGCAATCACAGTGCCACGTTCGGTACCAATAAAGATTTTGTCACCATCGATAGTTAAACCACCAGACAGTAGCGCAGACAAATTAGCAGAAAGGAAGCCTGTACGCTTTGAGAGATCAACAGACCAAATTTCTTTGCCACTATCGAGCTCAAGTGCTTTTACTAAACCTTTACGATCAGCCGCGTAGACAGCTGAACCATCCCAAGCTGGCGCTAATTCAGAGTAAAATTGTTCAACACCATTACCAACAGATTTATCCCAAACAATTGATGGAGTGAATTGATTCTCAACCTGTGGAAGTGGCGCCATAATGATAGAATCAGTTTCGCTGGAACAACCGGCAAGTAAAGCTGAAGCGACTAGGCCTATCAAAAGAGTTTTGCGCAACTGCATGTTTGTCGTTTCCTTTCTTCTTATGAATTAGATACGTTGTTCAATTTCAGAGTCAAAATACCTCTAAGAGATTGAGAACCTTCACTTTCTAACCCCTGTGCGTAAGCAGCTTTCGCGCCTGCTTTATCGCCCTTATGGAGTAGAGCATCACCACGGACATCCTGTGCCGTTGCTTGCCATGACTTACCTTTAATGTTCGCGACAGAAGCAATTGCCGCATCAGCATTACCTTGTGCAAGCTGTACACGCGCTAAGCGCAAGTTGATAAGATCTTGCATTTCAACCGTTTTCGCTTTAGCCAGAGCATTGCTTAATGCCGTTTGAGCGTTCGCTAAATCACCTTTATCGACAGCGATTTGTGCGAGTTCCAGCCCCATCATGGCACTGTAAACATCATCCGTTTCAGCTGCAAATTTTTGTGCAGCAATCACACCTTGCTCTGAACCTGAGCGTAATTGGGTGTTGATGGTTTCATATTTCTGCGCGCTTTCTTGCAGGACATTGACTTTATGAGACTGCCAATAGTTCCAACCGAAGACCCCACCCACACCAATGACGAGACCAATGACTAATGGCGCGCCATAATTCGCGAAAAAGCGTTTAATCGCGTCAACTTGATCATTTTCGTTTGTATAGACTTCCACTTGTCTCTCCTTAACCTAATAGCTCAGTGATACGTGATGCCATTAGTTGCTGTGAAATAGTTTCTTGCGCGCCAGTCCGTAAATCTTTTAGGGTAACTTGGCTATGATTAATTTCATCTTCCCCCAAGATCAGGGCAATTTTTGCGCCTTGTTTGTCGGCTCTTGCTAACTGTTTCTTGAAGTTTCCACCACCGTGGTTAGTCATTAACCGCAGTGTAGGTAATTCGTCACGTACTTTTTCTGCAACCAGCAGCGCAGCTTGTTGGCTGTTATCGCCAAAAGAGGCCAAATAGACATCAGCAACTGAAGTGTCTGCCGTAAATTCAGGGTTCACTTCCTGAACTAATAACACCATGCGCTCCATGCCCATCGCAAAGCCAACCGCAGGTGTTCCACGACCACCCAGTTGTTCAACTAAGCCATCATAACGACCACCCGCACACACAGTACCTTGTGAGCCTAACGCTGTCGTTACCCACTCAAAAACGGTGCGATTATAGTAGTCAAGACCACGGACTAAACGCTGGTTAACGCGATATTTAACCCCCGCATTATCCAATAATTTGCATAAGCCATCAAAGTGCTCACGTGATTCGACATCAAGGTAGTCAAACAGTTCCGGTGCATCATTCAATAAAGCTTGAATATCTTGATTTTTGGAATCTAAAACGCGTAATGGATTGGTATACATACGGCGTTTACAATCTTCATCCAATTTATCTTTGTGCTGTTCTAAGAATGCAACGAGTGCTTCGCGGTAATTGGCACGCGCCTCTAAAGAACCAATAGAGTTCAGTTCTAGAGTGACATGCTCGCTAATCCCGAGTGCTTTCCACCAGCGCGCGGTCATTAAAATGACTTCAGCATCGATATCTGGCCCTGCTAAGCCAAACACTTCTGCACCTAATTGGTGAAATTGACGGTAACGGCCTTTTTGTGGGCGCTCATAGCGAAACATTGGTCCTAAATACCATAAACGCTGTTCCTGATTGTACAGCAGGCCATGCTCAATACCCGCACGGACGCAGCCAGCGGTATTTTCAGGGCGTAATGTCAGACTTTCTTCGTTACGGTCATTGAAGGTATACATTTCTTTTTCAACAACATCCGTCACTTCACCAATCGCTCTGCGAAATAGCGGGGTCTGCTCTACAATCGGGGTACGTATTTCACTAAAACCATAACCCTGTAAAATATTTTTTAATGTTGCTTCGATTTTCTGCCATACACGTGTATCAGCTGGCAAGTAATCATTCATGCCTCGAATGGCTTGGATATTTTTTCCCACTTTCTTTCTCTATTTTCAGAATGACATTAGTTTGATTATAAGAGCGAAATATCATCAGGTTCAATCAACAAACAGCAAATCCTGATACGAATCGAGATTTATCCGTGGATTTGCACAGTACTTGACCAATTTCAACTGCAAACACAGATAATAATTTGAATTGTGCACTAAAAATTTCAAGCTACAACAGATAACTGTGTAGCTTGAAATGACATGAGCAAATTTAGCTTTTTAAATTAATCTCAATTCGGTTACTTTCGTCCATCATGGCAGCTTTAGCACGAATCTTCGCTTCTAACTGGTCGATAATTTTATCATTATCAAAACGTTCTTTTTGGCGCTTGCCATCTTCATAAAAACCGCTTTTGGTTTTTGCGCCTGCTACACCTAACGTTGACACTTCAGCCTCACCTGGGCCATTAACCACACAGCCAATAATCGAGACATCCATCGGTGTAATCAGGTCTTCTAAACGCTGTTCAAGTTCATTCACCGTACCAATCACGTCAAATTCTTGGCGTGAACAGGTTGGACAAGCAATAAAGTTTATGCCACGAGAACGAATACGCAGTGATTTTAGGATATCAAACCCAACTTTAATTTCTTCGACAGGATCCGCTGCTAATGAAATACGCAAGGTGTCGCCAATTCCTTCTGACAGTAACATGCCAAGGCCAATCGCGGATTTAACTGAACCCGCACGCGCGCCCCCCGCTTCGGTGATCCCTAAATGCAGCGGCTGGTCGATTTTATTTGCCAGTAAGCGGTATGAGCCAACGGCCAAAAATACGTCGGAGGCTTTAACGCTGACTTTAAACTGATCGAAATTCAGTCTATCCAAGATATCAACATGACGCATCGCGGATTCGACTAACGCTTCAGGCGTTGGCTCACGATATTTTTCTTGAATATCTTTTTCCAATGAACCGCCATTCACACCAATACGAATAGGAATGCCATAATGGCGAGCACAATCAACAACTTGGCGAATACGTTCTTCACTACCGATGTTGCCAGGGTTAATCCGTAAGCAATCCACGCCATATTCAGCAACTTTCAACGCGATGCGATAATCAAAGTGAATATCTGCCACTAATGGCAAGTTAACTTGCTGTTTAATCAGTTTAAAGGCTTCCGCAGCGTCCATCGTCGGAACAGAAACACGCACAATATCAGCACCTACACGTTCGAGGGCTTTAATTTGGCGGACAGTGGCTTCGACATCAGTAGTGCGGGTATTCGTCATTGACTGAACAGCGATGGGGGCACCGTCGCCTATTGGCACGCTACCTACATTGATACGGGTGGATTTGCGTCTTTTTATCGGTGATTCGTTATGCATTTTTCTTTAATTCTCCGAACGTCCATGTGCTCTTTGTTACCGTGGTATAGTGTTAACTATTGCTTCTATGCGTTCCACTATACACAAGAAAGCAAACTATAACCTATCAAAAAAGATGTTTTCGGATATAGTTTGCTTCTTCTTTACAATATTTTTTAAGCTTCTGGCAGCTTGAATTTCGCAGGGCGCTTCGCTTTGATAAAACGGCTTAAATCAACAGGATTACCTTGGAATTGAACGGTGACATTAGCAGGTGCACCAATATTCAAGCGGTAAGGCGCTGTGCCATCCAATTCCAGTTTATCACCATTATTTTTAGCGCCACTGAATAAAATTTTATTATTCGCATCACGAACTTCTAACCAGCACTGCCCTGTAAAATTCAGAACTAATGCACTGCTACTAACTGGTGCAGGTTCTTCCGTTTGCGTATTTTGCGTTCGGTCTTGTGAAACAGTCGATTGAGGTGCATTCGGTAATGGAATGGTTCTCACGTTTGCTTGTTCAGAAGCACTATTTGATACAGCACCTTCTGGAGCCAATGTTTCTGACGTATTTTCCAACACCGCTGTTCCCACTGTAATTGAAGGATCATCGATTGGATTCGGTAATTCAACAGGTGTTGTGTTGTTGTCTTGTTGAGACAAAACCAAATCACTTTGATTTGCCATTGAGACTAATTCATCTTTTTGCGCGTTGTGGTCTTGCCACCACCAAATACCTACCATTGCTATCAAGATAATCACAATCAACCACGTCAGTTTCATTAACCAACCTTCGCGTTTTTTGCGTTTTTTACCCAACGAGTAGCTTTGCATTGGTGATACTTTCGCCAGAGGGATAGGCTCTTCCACTTTCATGAGTGCCTTAATATCACTTTCTGGTACACCAACCATCCGCGCATATAAACGAATATAACCACGTAAAAAAGTGGGTTCAACACCAGCAGGAGCAATGTCTTCTTCTATCTCTTTTACCGTACTGGTTTTAAGGCATAATCGTTCTGCAACAATATCTTGCGTTAGCCCCATGCGCTGACGTGCCTGCGCTAATAATTGTCCTACAGTGACTGTAGTTTGTTCGGTATTATTTTCGATAGTCATTTGCTGGCAACACTATTTCCAAGTTAAAAAATATAAAGCAAATATTTATAAGCTCTATTCGTCAGAATTTATCATAGTTCTGAAACAACAATTAAATTTATCTTATTGCTTCACTATTGTAGGTGAACAAAGGCGTTTTGCCTAACGTAAAAACGCCTTGAAACATTACCTAACTCACTTATTGGATAATATCTATAAATCAGACTGATTTTACTTGGATAGGTTCCCCTGCTAAGCGTTTTTTCAACGTTCGCTTGGTTCTATCGATCACATCGCCAGCTAATTGACCGCAAGCTGCATCGATATCATCACCACGAGTCTTACGAACTATAGTCGTAAACCCGTATTCCATCAACACTTTAGAAAAACGATCGATACGACTGTTCGAACTTCGACCATATGGTGCTCCTGGGAATGGGTTCCATGGGATCAAGTTAATTTTGCTTGGTGTGTTTTTTAAACATTCGGCCAACTGGTGCGCTTGTTCTACGCTATCATTCACGTGGTCGAGCATCACATACTCAACAGTGACACGGCCTGCATTCGCATTCGATTTTGTCAGGTAGCGATTCACACTATTGAGGAAGGTTTCGATATTGTATTTTTTATTAATTGGAACAATATCATCACGAATATCATCAGTTGGTGCATGCAGTGAAATCGCCAATGCCACATCAATCATATCACCGAGTTTATCCAGCGCAGGAACGACACCTGACGTTGAAATCGTGACTCGGCGTTTTGATAAACCAAAACCAAAATCGTCTAACATGATTTCCATCGCAGGAACAACATTGTTTAAGTTAAGTAATGGTTCACCCATTCCCATCATCACAACGTTTGTAATTGGGCGGCGTCCACTGGATTTTAGTGAACCAATAATTTTTGCGGCACGCCAAACTTGACCGATAATTTCGGAAACACGCAGATTACGGTTGAAACCTTGTTGCGCTGTCGAACAGAATTTACATTCCAGCGCACAACCCACTTGGGATGAGACACACAATGTTGCACGATCAGCCTCTGGAATGTATACCGTTTCAACCAGTTGATCGCCAACTTTAATCGCCCATTTGATGGTGCCATCCGATGAACGTTGTTCATCTGCCACTTCAGGAGCGCGAATTTCAGCCACTTCTTGTAACTTGGCACGAAGGACTTTGTTGATATCCGTCATTTGCTCGAAATCATCGTAGCAGTAGTGGTAAATCCATTTCATAACCTGATCGGCACGGAACGGTTTCTCGCCCATTTGTGCGAAAAATTCACGCATTTGCTTGCGATTTAAATCGAGTAAGTTAACTTTTTGATTCGTTTTTTCTGGTGTGACAGAAATAGCGGAAGATGTTGCACATTGTGCATCAGTCGTCATATCGGACATGTGTATTGCCTCGTTGTTACACTTTCGGCAGTGCTGAGTTCAGCACGACGTAGATTTTGAGTAGTCTTAAAAATATAAGCGCCCTGCTAAATTATAGCAGGGCGTGGCATTGTACAAACTTTACAACAATAATGCTAATGCACGTTTATTAACGTGGGCAGATTTCATCAGCAGTGAAAAAATACGCGATTTCACGTGCGGCAGACTCTTCAGAATCTGAACCGTGAGTTGCGTTCTCTGTGAAACTGTCTGCGTAGTCAGCGCGTAAAGTACCCGCTAATGCGTTGTCTGGATTAGTTGCGCCCATCAGGTCACGGTGACGTTGAATTGCATTTTCGCCTTCTAACACTTGCAGCATGATTGGGCCAGAAGTCATGAATTCAACCAGACCATCAAAGAAAGGACGGCCTTTGTGTTCAGCGTAGAAGCCTTCAGCTTGTTCACGCGTTAAATGCATCATTTTAGCAGCAATGATTTTGAAGCCCGCGCTTTCGAAACGGTTGTAGATAGCACCAATCACGTTTTTCTTCACAGCGTTTGGTTTAATAATAGAAAATGTACGTTGAACAGTCATAAATAACCTCTTAGCGATTTATTAGGCCTTTATTCTTTGCTCTTCCCTGTAAGTTAGGATGCAAGAACGTAAAATAGGGGCATGTTGTAGTTTTTTATATTATTTCTAATTCGGATATTAGGGTTTTTGCCTCTAAAAATCAGCGCACCTAGGAAAAAGAAAAATAAGGCGTTGATTATAGGGGCTCTGATTACAATTTCCTACAGTCACAACAACATTTTGTTAAAGTTTTTATAGCAAAAAACACTATTTTTTCGGGTAAGTCACGTTTTTCCTCTGTTACTTAACTCTAAAGTTTAGCGCGGTGACTTGCCCGCTTAAATCTAAAACAGATATTTGGTAATTTCCGCTTTTTTCGAGTGTGAGCAAAATAGAGCCATTTTGCTCAGTGGAGTTCACTTGTTCACCATTTAAGAACCACCATTTCTGCCCTTGCCCACCTTGTGTGACTAAGCGTAAATCCAAGCTAGTTTTCCCTGGCAAGCGCTGTAAAACTTCCCCATCACGCACACCCGAAATCAATAACGGTGGCATTTCTAATTTCAATGGCGGGCAGCTTAAATCGGCTTTTGGTAGACGATTTTCACGTTTTTCACTTGAAGGCAACCAAGACTCAACCGTAATTGGCCACAAATGCACCTCTTTTTCTTGAGCCTTTGGACAATCTGCTGCTACTTGTAAACCTTGGTCATTGACCCAAATTTTTTGCCTTAGCCCTAATAATGACTCTTGATCACGCGCCATTAATGTTGGCGGGATGGTGTTATCCAAAACCCAACTTAAACGCCGCTGACGGCAATTGTTATCGTCTTTTAATAACGCCGTCCCCCCTGGCCAACAAATCACCGCTTGGCTAACACTTGCGGGCTTAGTATCTTTTGGTAGCGTCTCATGAGAGAGGTAAATTCGGCTCAATAACATGCCATTGACTTGGTTCATAATCGGGATGGCCGTTGCAACGCCTAATTGCCCCGCGACGGGAGTGGCATCAGGTCTTCCAACCCAAACCCCGATGGTATATCGCGGATTGACACCTATCGCCCATGCATCTCGGTAACCGTAACTTGTCCCTGTTTTCCAAGCTAAGTTCAGTTGCCCTGATAAATTAGCCTCTGGAACTGGACGTGCCTCTCCTCCCATAATACGACGGACAATCCATGCAGCTCCTGGCGACATCAATGCCCTATCGCGAATTTCATCCGTCGGTTTAAAACGCAGCGGCGATACATTACCTTTGCGTGCAAACGCACTATAAGCTGACACCAAGTCTTCCATCCGCGTTGCTGTACCGCCTAAAATCAACGACAAATTTGGCTCACTGCCCACAGGGAAACGTAATTCAGTACCCACGTTACGCAGTTGTGCGGTAAAGCGTTTGCTGCCATACACATCTAATAGTTGCACTACGGGCAAGTTTAATGAGCGCACCAGCGCATCACTCACGCTCACAGGGCCGTTAAAACCGCTATCAAAGTTACCTGGTCGGTAATCATTAAAACGCCTAGGCACGTCCTGTAGCAATGATTCAGCGTGGATCAGGCCATCATCCATCGCTAGCGCATATAAAAACGGTTTTAATGTCGAGCCTGGAGAACGCCAAGCGCTGACCATATCTACATGACCAAAACGGCTATTATCTTGGAAATCTATCGAACCTATATAGGCTTTCACCGCCATATCAGTGTGATCGACCACTAAAATCCCCAAGGAAGTTTGCTTGGGAAGTTGGTTTTTCCAGTTCATTGCCATGTCTTCCAGTTGACTCTGTAAACTGGCATCAATGGTCGTTTCAATGATCGACTCTTGAGCATCTTTGGTCACTCGTCGAGCCAACAGCGGGGCAGAATGTGGGTTTTTACGTGGTGCGAGCCAAATTTGCTCTTGCTTAATATCCGCCACTTTTTCGTGGCTCCAGACTTGGTATTCTTCAAGTCTATCCAGCACTTTATCTCGCGCCGCTTGTGCCCTTTCTGGATAGCGGTCTGGTCGTAAGCGGCTTGGTGCTTGTGGTAGCACTGCAAATAATGCCGCTTCACTGGCAGTAAGCTTGGCAGGGGATTTATTCAAATACACCCAGCTTGCCGCACCAATACCTTCTATCGTGCCCCCATAAGGCGCACGGTTTAAATACATTTCGAGAATATCATCTTTCGAATAATGATATTCCAGTTGAGCCGTTCGCCACAATTGCTTTAATTTTCCCCCCAGAGTACGTTCATGGGGGTCGATAAGCCGTGCCACTTGCATGGAAATGGTACTACCACCAGATACAATTCGCCCTGAGCTAACAAACTGCCCTGCCGCACGCACTAATGAAAATGGGTTTACGCCAGGGTGACGATAAAAATGACGGTCTTCGTAAGTTAATAGCGCTTCGATAAAATCAGGGGAAACCTCATCAATTTTGACAGGAAAACGCCAAATTCCGTCTTTATCCGCAAAACGCCACAGTGGTGTGCCATCAGCGGCCACAACGGTTCGTGCCATTTCGATCTGTTTGATTGGCAAAGGCCAAATTTTATCTGCTGCTAAAAATAATAACGGCAGCAAAATGACCAAAGACAAGAACGTAATGCCTGTGCGACGTAACCATTTTTTCATTGATGGGTGTACCGAAAAAGAAGTAAAGAAAAGCCCTTATATTCCACAACATAAGGGCCTAAGGTGATAATTAGCGAACGATTTCGACTTGCCCTTCTGAGTAGCCAGTTGCACGCCAATCAGGGACATACATTGACTCAACTTGTGGGACAGGGATGCTATACACACCTGGTGTCACGGCACGCGCTAAGTAAACCAAGGTTGTTGGGCGATACTGCTGAACCTCAACGGCAGCCACAAAGCGATCGTCACGGTATTCCATATGACGAATTTGTGATTGTTGCATGTCATCAATCAGTTCTTGCAAATTCGGTGCTGATTCACTTAAATTCGCGCTGCTATTGGCTAAGTTTTGGTTTTCCAACTCTAAGCCCGCAGGCAGCAAATCTACGACTAGTGCATCTGGCACGCTTTGCGATGCTTGAACTTCCAGTTTCACCACCACCATTTCACCGCTTCTTAATCTATCCAGTGAAATACGGTTACCTTTCATATCAAAGTAACTGCGTTGAATCCCTAGTACATTCGACATTGGTTTCGGTGAACGTTGTGGATAACCCACCACATTCAGGCGCGTATACAATGTGTTTGTGCCACTGTTTTCAATGCTATAGCCGTTTTGAATTTGGCCTTTACTTAAGAACTCACTAACAGGTTTGTCCGAAATCATCGGCGGTTCTTGCCCGTTAATTAACGCTTTCCACGGCGCTTCAGACTCATTCAAGTAGAAACGCCCTGCTAAGAACAATGCATTGCTTTCTTGAGTTGAGAAATAACGTTGCGAAGTCAGGTTATTTGACAGCGTTTGCAGTTTTTGGTCACGGGATTTCGGCATCAAATTATATTCATTTAATAACGCAATGATCATCGCATCATCACGAATGGTTGAGCCGTAATCACCAATATAGTTATAACCAGTACGTTGTTTTTTCAAGCCCTCAATAATCGCACTTTCACCACGGGATTTATCCCCCATCAGATTTAATGCCACCCCTAACTGAACCAATGGTAACCCGCTGATTGCATTGTTACTTTGGCTATACAGTTGGCGCAATGCCCCTAATGGTGCTTTTTGCTGTGATGCTAACACTAAACCTGCATACGCCTGTGTCGCAAAACGTGCAGCCGGCTGGTTGTCAGTGTATGGGTAATTGATTTGATTACCATCTTGCAAGTAACTTAACAGACGCGTATTGGCGTTGCTCAGTGCATCTTGCGGAACAGTGAAGCCACGTTGATTCGCTTTGTTTAAGAAATCTGCGGCATAAGCCGTTAACCAGTATTCTTCACGGCCGTTTCTATCCCATAAAGAGAAGCCACCATCGCCGCGTTGCATGCTTAACAGGTGTGGAATACCAATTTCAATCGCTTTATGGCGATCCGCATCTGTTTGCGTTTTAATCCCTAACTTGTTCAGCTCCGCTTGTGTGGAGAACAATGACGGATACAGACCACTGATAGTTTGCTCAAGACAACCGTATGGATACGCAAATAGCTCGCGAATATAACGAGAAATATCTAACGGTGGACGGCTAGTTAACAGCACTTGCCCTTCCAGAGTTTCAGGGTTCAATGCCGCTATTTGATTCGTTGGTAATGACCACACTGTACCGGGTTCAATTGCGGTTGCAAACGCTACAGTTTCCGCAGGTTGAGCAGGACGCACGCCCACTTTCCAGCTGTTGCTGTAATCTTTGTTCGCTTCCCCGTCAATCTTCATGCCATTAATGGTCATCGACACTTCACCTTGACCAAAACCATAGTCAGCTTTGACAGGTAAATTGATTGTCGTGCGCTTACCTTTTGGAAGCGCTAATTCACGGCTCGTCACACCATCCAACTTCACCATGCCTGACGCTTTGAAATTCACGGTCAGGTTTTGCGTGTTGTCTGTCATGTTAGTCAGGTCGAGGGCGAAATAGGATTTATCACCACCCGCCATAAAACGTGGCATCGACATTTGCGTCACTAACGGTGCGGCAACAATCACTTTGCTATCTGCATGGCCGAAATCTTTTTCATTCCACGCTTGTGCCATCACACGCAGTTCACCATTAAAATCAGGGATTGCGAGGGAGACTTCCCCTTCCCCATTTTTATCCAATGTGACAGGCTTGGCTTGCTCAGCGATAATCTGCACTTCTGTCAGTGGCTTCATGCCACCCCGTTCCAGCGCAGCCTCTTCGCTATCACCACCAAAACGTAGGTTCGCAACTTTACCTTGCCCTTCAATCAGATGACCATAAACGTCATATTGGTCAACACTGTAACGCTTACGACCAAAGAATGCGTCGTATGGGTCTGGCGTTTTGAAATCGGTGATATTCAGTACACCCGTATCCACCGCAGATAACAGCACATTCACTTTTTCAGGAAGTGGCTTGCCATCTTGCGCTGTCGCTTTAATCTTCACCGTTAAGTCTTGGTTCGGGCGCATTTTATCTGGCGACGTTAACGCTAAAGCAATTTTACGGTTTTCATCCGCAATCGGCAGATGCAGCACACCTACAGCACGCTTAACGGTGGCTTCTTTCGAGTCATCACCTGGGCGAACGACAACAGCTGAAATATATAAATCATGACGTGCCCACTCTTTATTCACAGGTACTTCAACGTCTAAGCCTTTTTCAGGCACATCTATCTCTTCCCACCACAGAGGGCCATTGCTCGATTCAAGTAGAACGTAACCTTTACCTGCTTTTGGTGATTCAATGCGAACTTTCGCCTTTTCACCTGGTAAATAAGCGGGTTTGTTCAGGCTTAATTTCACTTGGTCAGGGCGCACAGAACCGCTGCCGCCAGTGTTATCTTGCCATGAATAGCCCGCCCAGAATTGCAGGCTAGAGACTAACTGGTTTTCTGGATTCAGCACTTCAATGCGAAACGCGCCCCAATCCACAGGGAACGAGACTTTGGCAGTACCGTCTTTTGCAATCGCGATATTTTCATTCGCCATCACTAAATCTTTTTGGTCGTAATTGGATGACCAACCACCACTTTCAGACCAACTCCAGTAATAATCGCGGCGCTCATACACTAAACGCACGGTTAAGTTGTCAGCAGCTAGTTTATTACCCGCCGCATCCGCCATAACTAATTCGAACTCCGCCAGTGAATTTTCGTCCACATTATGGCGTTTCACATAACGGTCGGTGCGATAATCATAGATTTCTTTTTTCGCGAATAATGGGCGAATACCCACCAGTTTTTCCGCTGGCCAAATCGCTTGTTCCGCACGGCGCGTCACAGGGCGACCACCCGCTTCTAATAAGCTGGCCTGTAAAACCGCAGAAATTGGTGAACGAGTCGAACTCCAATTGCTATTTGGGATAGAAATAACCGTTTCACCATTGCTATCGAGTGTTAGGTCAAATTCATCCAACTTACGTGGTAAGCCTTCTTCATTGACGGCACCAAATTCAAAACCTGGCAATTTTGCGACAGCTTCACGGTTCGCTTTCAGGAGTATTTGCCCTTGCAGCTCATTGCTCGCCGCTGGTGCACCATACAAATAACGACCTTGAATATCAAAATCAACAGACTGAGTGGTTAAACGCGCCACATCACTGCCAACGATTTCTAATGCCATGCGTTCTGGCATAAAATCTTCAACATTGAACTTATAGTAACGCTGAGGTGAGCCATCCCCTAAATCAAAGCGTAATGACCAGCCACCAGTTTCGGCATTTTTTGGAATTTCAAATTGGTATTGATATAACCCATTTTGGTTTTCCTCAGGTTGCCAAACAAAGCTGCGCACCACTTGCCCATCGGTTTTCAAGATGTCAACTTTAACAGGCTGAGATTTAACAGGGTTACCATCACCATCACGCAGCAAACCATTTACTAGCAATAATTCACCAGGACGATACAAATCACGAGGGCCAAAGGTAAAGAATTGTTTTGCAAAACCTTCAGGCCCTGAAATATCGAATTCAGAAAGGTCCAACGCAGGTTGTGTTAAATCGATCATACTGGTTTGCCCATCATGGGTTGCCAGTAACAACTTGCCGCCAGCCAATTTATCTAATTGCGCATGACCGTCACCATCAGTGGTACCTTTGGTCACTAATTGGCCTTTTTCATCCAAAATACGCAATTCCACGCCTTTAATTGCGGAACCTTTAGCTAATGACTGAGTGAAAATATCCACACGGTCTTGGTAGCTGTGCAGCGATACGCCAATATCACTTAAAGTGAATACTGTCGCAGGGAATTGATAGCTGTATGAACCCGCTTTTTGCATGATTGCAAGGTACACGCCATCTTGCTGAAGTTCTTTGATGTCTTTCAGTGGCAATAAAATGGTCTGGCGGGTATTTTTATCTGGATTTAAATCAAAACGCCCTGTATAGGCCAGTTCAACCTTATCAAGAAATTCTTCGGAGTACCAATACTCGTAGTTACTGCGGTATTGCCACTGAGCTAAAAATTGCGGTAACTGTTTTTCATCCACACGGAAGAAATTCACATCCACTTTATCGACATTCAGCGCAATAACAGGCAAGCCTTGTGCCACTTTACTTGGTAATAAAGAACCTTTACTTGCAAAGCCAACGGTAGGAATGATTTGCGCCGTGGTGAACTTTTTATCGAACGTTTCAGAAATAGTGCGCTCATTAACCGCTTTAATACCTGGATTAATAGTAAGGTTTAATTCTTTTGACGGCGGTAAATGGCGAAAACGCAGTTCCATTTGATTATCAGACAGTTCCCAAGCACCATCTAATTTCCCTGACTTCACATCAATCAGGTTCACAAACTGCCCGAAATCTTGATTTGCTTGTAGCGGAACAGAGAAGGTAATGACCATCGCACTTGCACCATCAAGCTGCAATTCAGACGCATCCAGTACCGTTAAATCTTTCCCTGCGTATTTTTTAACTAACTCTTCAGTGGAAAGTTTTGGTGCTGTTTTTTTTTGCTCCGCAACGGGTGCCGTTTTGGTTTGATTTTCTGTCGACGATGCAACATTGTTTTCTTTTGTGGTTGGCTCTTTCGCGGTGTCATCACAACCAGATAATGCCACGACCGATGCTAATGCGATTGCAATATAGCGTTTTTTCGTTTTTAGACCCGCCAATGAAGCCCAACTAGATTGTTGTTTCATTACCGCCCGCCCTTTAATTAGTTAGAAATATTCTTTTTTTTAAGGTATTAACAGGAAGTTAAAACCCATTATGCATTTAGAATGGCTTTAGATTATGCATAAATGAAAACGATAGATATTTGTTTCATTCATCAACATAATTTAACAGAATGTGATCAAAAGACCTATCAGACAAAACGGAAAAAACTATCAGGGGCTAAAACAGTGGGAATGCGGGATATTTTATAAAAAGGAAGTGAAATATACGTATAATTAATTATCAATAATCTGTTTATGAGTGAGAAAATACAGTTTCCCCACTCAATACGTGATTTTATCAGGTATTTTTTACAGGGATAGTGTCACGTAAAAAACTGCCTAAACGGCGCTGATAAAACGGCTGAACATGTTGAGTAATAAAATGACTAATACCTTTTTCATGTTCATTGACCACACAAAAATCAATCGATTCATCATCATTTAAATACTCACAAGCTAATGTACCTGCTTCATGAATAATTGTATCGATATTCTCTGCGCCAGTGGTAAATTCCAATGCAATCATTAAAATAGGGTTTTCGTCACCCTCTTCATCTTCAAGCGCTGACACCATAAAAGCCCGTCTGACGACCTTATGTTGCTTAAAGAACTCAGTCAGCGCATCGACAATCGCTTGTGGCTCTTCATCTAACACACTTAATTTCAACGAGGAACCTTTCGGCACCGTTAACTCTGTAAATTGGATCTCAGTTTCTTGGTTCGCATTATGATTGTTCGATTGCTGCGACATGCTCATCCCCTACCATGAAAAAATAATCGTTTATTATACGCGTACTTTTGTTGAGGTAAAAAATTGTTGAGATAAAAAATAGGCACGGAAAGTTTCCCCTTCGTGCCTGATATCAATAATCGCAATTTATTTTGCTTTACTGATTAATAAATTCGCTAATGTTCTCACACCTATACCTGTTGCGCCCTCAGCCCATAAGCTAACTGGCGATTTACGGTACGTTGCAGAGCAGTCAATATGTACCCAATTTTGACGGTAGTTTTCAACAAAGTGGGATAAAAACGCTGCTGCTGTACTTGCCCCTGCCGTGTGTGATGGCGCAGCAATGTTGTTCAAATCTGCAAAACCAGACGGTAATTGCTGGCGATGGAACTCTGCTAGTGGCAAGCGCCAAAATAGTTCAAACTCTGCATCAGAAGCACTCATTAAATCGGCAACTAATTTATCATCAAAGCTTAAAACGCTGTGGTAATCGCCACCTACGGCTGTTTTTGCTGCGCCCGTTAAGGTTGCTGCATCAATGATAAGTGTTGGTTTTTCTTTGCTTGCATCAATCAAACCGTCTGCAAGGACTAAACGACCTTCTGCATCCGTGTTCATGATTTCAACAGATTTACCATTACGGTAGCGAATAATATCGCCTAATTTAAATGCATTGCCGCTGACCATGTTGTCTGCTAGGCACAAGAACATTTTGACACGTTTTTTCAAGCCGCGTGAAATGGCTAATGCTAGTGCGCCAGCTAGTGTTGCTGCCCCGCCCATATCCGCTTTCATAGAGTTCATAGAAGAGGATGGCTTGATGCTATAACCACCTGAATCGAACGTAATTCCTTTACCCACTAATGCCGCAAATACGGGCGCATCAGGGCTTGCTCCTGGATTATAATCTAATGCTAAGAATACAGGTGGGCGGCTAGAGCCACGACCGACGGTATGAATACCTGCATAACCTTGTTCTAATAAATCATCACCTTTTACAATACGATAGCTAATGTCTTGCGCACCAACGGTACAGAGTAAATCGATAGCACGTTGAGCCAATTGTTCAGGGCCGAGTTCTTCTGCGGGCGCATTAATCACATCGCGCACCCAATCCACGGTGCGAATGCGGTTTTCTAATTCTTTACGGTCATCCTCTGGCAATACAGGCCATTCAATGGTTCTTGCCCCTTTGGGTGCACGAAAACCTTGCCAAAATGCCCAACTTTTTTCTAAATCCCAACCCTCGCCAGTCAGTGCAACATTGCGGATACCCTGGCCGTCTAATTTGCGACCCGCACTTTGCACTGCACAAAGTTTACCAGCGTGCTTCAGGTGGATTGTCATTCCTTTATCGCCAGAGCTTAACAATGCGCCCTCACCCCAACAAGGTGCTGCTGGCTCACAAGAAATCATTACTGGCATAATTTGTTTTGTCATCGTTTTTCTCACTTTGTCTATTTTTACCGACAGCAAAAGCCCAATAATCTATCGGCAGATGCCTTTACCTTAACCGATAAATAGCGTTAGCGATATCATTATAGTGCTGATATAAAATAAAAAACCGAGCACATTTTCTAATGATTGCTCGGTCTTTAATATTAATTGCTAATTATTCGAACTCATCCAGCCAAACTAACAAGATAGCTTCTAGGATTTTTTCATTCGACTTTTGCGGGTCATCATCAAACTCTTCTAAGTCGCAAATCCATTGGTGCATATCCGTAAAACGAACTGTTTTAGGGTCGACATCTGGAAACGCGTCATACAGTGCTTCGCCGATTTCACGGCTATTTGACCATTTTAAACTCATGTTTTTCTCTCATTATACGAATAATTGTTTTTCAAATTATACTCCATTGAGTCATATCAATGGCCCTTCATTTATTCTTCATTATACTATTTGTAAGAGGTAAATCGATAAGTGTCTCCAGACATGCCAACGTAATACCTTGTTCTTTTAATGCAGTAAACAAGCCGCTTGATGATACATAAGGGCAGCCCAACTTTTCTTTGATGTTTTGTATTCGCTTATTTTCACTGGCTTCAGAGCAGCCTTGAATATAACTGATTTCTTTTACCCTACAGTGCGAAAGCAGTAACCTTATGGTTATCATTTCTTTTCGCGTAAAACGAATATTACCAAAGCGCATGTGCTTATGTGTATTGATAAATTCATCAGCAAGATTTTTAGTTTTACCTAACAACCCATTATCATCATTGATATTCGCTCTCATCGGTAATGCAATTTCTGGATTTTTTTTCCATGTATAGTGGGAGTAGTCCGCAATAATAGGACGATATTTATAAATTGCTAATATTTCAGATAAACTAAATTGCTTTTTAGCATTAATAGTCGTAATTTCAAAAATGTCGTCATATCTACTGCAAATATCTATTTTAAATTGATTTTTTTCTGTTTTTTTTAGTGTTTCTGCGTAAGCATCTGAGTAATTACTCCAATATTGAATACTCGATTTTAATCGTTCAGAAATTAAAAGGTCCAGATCATCTGCCCAACAAAGTAATTGCCATTCATAGTTACTTGATGATATATAGTATTCCTTTTTTTTAATATCAACAGAGAAAAAAGTTAAATCAATGTCATTCCAATCGAAGTATTTTGAAAATTCATTACTAAAATCTGAAAAGGTTTTTTCTAACACTATGCTTTCTATATTCATTTATTTACCTATGCAAAGTTTAAAATTGACTTACCATTATTTATCTACGAAAAGCAATAAATCTAACACCACCACAGAATGTTAAAAATACACCTATATAAATTAAATTAATATCGGCTAGATAGGATGTTATCAATGGTGTAATGCCCCCAAGCATAGTTACCGCCAGATTAAATCCTATTGCAAAATTTATCACATTACCTTCAGATGCATAAAACAACATATACGTACTATTAGATAACACCATAGCTGCATATAATGTTATTATAATCTGAGCTAATATTATTAGCTCTATAACTCGACTATTTATTAAGAAGAAAAGTGGAATAGATAAAACCAACATACAAGCCACACCCAAGTTATATATTTTTTTGGGATTACTATATTTATCAGCAAACCATCCAAAAAATAGCATGCTCACCAATAACAAAGTTGAAAACATTAACCCATACGTTGTTCTATTTTATATAATATTCACTTTTTCAAGAAAAATAGGCGTTGATACATTTTGCACAAAGAAAATAATACTACCTGGAATAGTTAATAAAAAAACATAACCAATATTAGCATAACTAATAGATAGCTTATTTGTATCTTGAGCTATAGACTCTGGTAGTTTAACACGAAACCAGAAACTAATAATGATATTTAAAACACCTAAAAATAGAGGGATTCTCCATCCTATTGTCTGCATTACCTGTGCTTCCAGCACATTCTCAAGAATGAAGACGATACCTAGTGAAAGGATAATCCCTAGCGTTGAACTACAATTAATAATTGCTGATATCCGGCCTATTTCTTCTTTTTTTGCATCATTAAGTAAATAAGTAGATAACGAGGGATATTCACCACCAAAACTAAATGAGAGAGCCATCTGTAAAATTAAAATAATAATGGGAGTATAATTAGCTAATAACTCAATTGGAAGTAGTGCCATACATAATGTTGCTGTACCCGTTATTATCCCTGTCAATATCAACGCTGATTTTTTTCCTGATTTTTGTGCATAGCGACCTATTATATACCCACCAACAGGCCGAGCAATAAAGCGTAATGCAAATATTCCCCATACCATTTCTGTGGCTTGGTTATAGCCTAGTCGTTCTAATTCAGCGCTGAGATAACCCGATATTGCGGCAAATACTGCAATATCATAATATTCAAGTGTATTACCCGCTACTGCACCAAACCGATACTTCCATTTCATGTTAAAATTCCTTTTTATATTTAAAATTATTGCATTGGTATTTACATGGAAATTAAATTATTATATTTTAACTTAAAAGACACTTCCCAATATCGATATTACCTATAACACAACAAATAAAATATAAAAAGTAAAAATTTAACCAACCCTATTAACCCATTAAACTAAAAAAAGAAATAAAATTAAAAACAGTAGTTGCATATAAAATAATTTCATTATTATATTTAATGCAAATAGTAAAAATGGCTCGTCATCTAAAAATAAAATTACCATAAGAAAACATAATTTATTTTTTAAATATTTTAAAATAACCATTAGCATATATATGAATATTTATTAATGGCTATTTAATGTTAATTATTTAAATGGCTAGTGTTGTCGCTAGGCGGCAAATTGAGCTAATCCCTAGGAGCATACAAAAGTATGTGACTAGGGTTAGCGAAAGAAGTCAACAACGCTACAGCATGAAGTATGATGAGCGTTTGGATTTTTTAAATAATTCACGTTGTAGCTAGGCCGTGATTAAGAGTATCTCGGGATGCATACAAAAGCATGTGACCCGAGTTAGCGAAAGAAGCCAACAACGCTACAGCG